>CAZWCH010000063.1:0-5001 GCA_964632925.1 uncultured Candidatus Peribacteria bacterium | reverse complement strand
GCGCAGCAATTTCGAAGTGGCGCAGGGGTACAAGGAAGTGACGGATCTCGGAGTGGTGGTGAAGTTCTTATTGGAAGAAACCGAGGCAACCGAAGAAACCGACGAAACCGAGGATAAGAAAACGTTCCTCCTCGCATGGACGACGACGCCGTGGACTCTCCCCGGGAACCAGTTCCTCGCCGTGAGACCGCGGGTGCAGTACGTGCGGGTCGTGGAGGGAGAGGGAAATAATGATCACTACATCGTTGCGAAGAAGTGCGTGGAGAGGATTTTTGCGGGGAAGGAATATGAAATTATTGGGAAGCCATTTACTTCGCAGGAACTCGTGGGGAAGAGATACAAGCCGGTTTTCCCATACTTCGATATCCCCTTCCTCATAGGGGGAGGGTTAGGGAGAGGGGTACGGAGGAATTCCCGTCTACCCCTCTCCCATACCCTCTCCCCTCGGGAGAGGGAAGAAAAAGAATCAACACCGCGGAATATCTTTTGCATCGTCGCTGCGGATTTCGTAACGACCGACGAAGGCACGGGCATCGTCCACATCGCACCGGGGTTCGGGGAAGATGATTATCGAATTTGGGAGCGAGAAAGGAAGTGTCATGGTGAGTCCGTCGAATCCATGACACAACCCCTCCTCCAACATGTGACGATGGACGGCCGTTTCACGGACGACGTGGCTGATTTCGCCGGACTGGAGGTGAAGCCGAAAGACGATCCGATGCGGACGGCCCGGAAGATTGTGGAATATCTGGAGAAGAAAGGTCTCGTGTTCTCGCAAGAAACCGTCCGCCACAGCTACCCCCACTGCTGGCGGTGCGACACGCCGCTCCTCAACTACACGACGAGCTCGTGGTTCGTGAACGTCGGGAAGATCAAAGAAGACCTCCTCACGGCGAACAAGGAAACGGAGTGGACGCCCGCGCACCTGCGCGACGGGCGCTTCGGCAAGTGGCTCGAAGGCGCGCGTGATTGGGCAATCAGCAGACAGAGATACTGGGGAACGCCGCTGCCTATTTGGCGCTGCGTCGATTCCCCTCAACCCTTACCTCAATCCTCTCCCTTAAAAGGGAGAGGAAGTGACGATACCGTCATCATCGGCTCACGCGATGACCTCATGAAGCATTGCCCCGAGCGCTTCACGAAAGTGACGGTTCTGCGACACGGGGAAAGCGAGGGGAATCTCCGGGAGATCTATCAGGGGGAGATTCCGGGGACGAGCCTTACGGCAGAGGGTAAGCGGCAGGCCGCGGCGGCGGCGCTGGCGTTTCATGCGGAAGAAATCGCTGCCATCTACGCTTCCCCCCTCGCCCGCACGCGGGAGACGGCGGCGATCATCGCCTCTGCAACAGGGGCCGCCGTCACCGTCGACGAGCGCTTGCGCGAAAGCCGTTTCGGTCCATACGAGGGGAAGCAAATCGGCAGCGACGAGCGCGCGTTCCTCCGCGCCGTGCGCCGGAACCCCTCCCTCGATCCAAAAAACGCCGACCATCTTGCGCAAGCCGCCGGCGTTGAGATATGGGCGCAGGTGCAGGAACGCATCGCCTCCTTCTTCACCTCTGTCCTTCCGCACCACCGCGGCCGGCACATCATCCTCGTCTCCCACGTCGACCCCATCCAGAACATCATCCACTTCTTCACCAAAGACGACCCCGCAAAGATCGCACGGCAACCATATCCGTTCTACGCTTCCCAACGCACGTTCTTCTGGGACCACGAAACGCACGCACAGCTCGACCTCCACCGGGAAACCGTCGACGGCATCACATGGTCCGATCGCGAGGGCCGCGTCTACCGCCGCATCCCCGATGTCCTCGATTGCTGGTTCGAGAGCGGGGCGATGCCGTACGCCGAGTCTCACTACCCGTTCAGTGTCATGGTGAGCCCGTCGAATCATGACACGATGCCACCTGGCTTCCCTGCCGACTTCATTGCCGAAGGGATCGATCAGACCCGCGGATGGTTCTATACCCTCATGGTCCTTGCCGCCGCTCTCTTCCAAAAACCTGCTTTCCGCCACTGCATCGTGAACGGGATCGTCCTCGCGGAGGACGGGAAGAAAATGAGCAAGCGCCTCAAAAACTACCCGGATCCCACGGCGCTCGCGGAACGGCACGGCGCGGATGCGATCCGCTTCGCCATGATGCAATCGCCCGCCGTCCGCGCGGAAGACCTGCGTTTCTCGGAAAAGCTCGTCGAAGAGACCGTACGCTCGGTCATTCGCCCCCTCTGGAACGCGTACGGCTTCTTCGTGACCTATGCGAACCTCGCGCGCTTCGATCCCCCCCCCGCAGCCGCCCCCTCCCCTCACCCCCTCGACCGGTGGATCCGCGCCGAAGCGCAGGACCTCGTGAACCGCATGACGGAACAACTCGACCGCTACGATCTCTCAGCCACCTGCGCGGAGCTGGGGGAGACGATCGACGCTCTCACCAACTGGTACATCCGCCTCTCGCGGCGGAGATTCGCCGGCCGCGGGGGGCTCTCCGGCGACGAGGAACCCGATCCCGAAGAGCGGGGCGCCGCGCTCGCGACGCTCTATGACGTCCTCCTCGTCCTCGTGCGCCTCCTCGCTCCGTTCTGCCCGTTCATCACGGAGGCGATCGCGCGCAATCTCGCGCCGGGAAACGGAAATTCCGTCCACTGCATGGATTGGCCCGCCCTCCGCCCCCTCACGCCGGAGGAGCATGCCCTCTTGCGAAAGAACCGCGTGCTCCGCCGCATCGTCTCGCTTGGGCTCCGCGCGCGGGCGGCGGCGGGCGTGAAGCTGCGCCAGCCTCTCGCCGCAGCGCACATCGCCGTCCCTTCCGCCCTCCTCCCACTCGCAACGATCACGCAGGAAGACACGCTCCTCCTCGAACAGGAACTGAACGTCGCATCCGTTTCCCTCCTCTCCGATCCCGGGCTCCTCGGCAAGCGCATCGCCCTCGTCGACGCGCGCAAGACCGGCCCCCGCCTCGGGGGCCGCGTACAGGACGTCATCGCGGCGGGAAAGCGCGGGGAATGCGAAGAGCGCGATGACGGCTCGGTGCGGATTCTCGATGAGCTCCTCACCTCCGAGGAGGTCCGCATCGTCTATCAGGGCAACGACGGCGCGCATGTGCACGGAGAAGGAGGCATCGTCCTCCGTCTCGACGCGCGTCTAACCGACGCACTGCGACAGAAAGGCGCCGCCCGCGACATCATCCGCGCGGTGCAGCGACTTCGGAAGGAGGCGGGACTCAACATCGCCGACAGGATCATTCTTGCCATCGACGGCGCCGATGACATCCTCGCCTCCTTCGCTCCCCTCATTGCGAAGGAAACGCATGCGACGTTCGGTAAAGTTCCCGATGGCACTTCGCACACGGTCGATCTTGATGGACGGAAGGTATCCATCAGCTTTAAGACTGTGTCACCCTGAGCGCATGTCCCTCCCCGCCCGCATCCTCCTCCGGCTCCTCCTCAATGCCGCCTTCATCTGGCTCCTCGCCCGCTTCCTCGGGACGATCTTCCTCATGACAGGAGGGTTCCCGGCCATCCTCCTCCTCGGTTTCCTCCTCACCGCCATCGATCTCCTCATTCGCCCCTTCCTCTCCCTCATCACCCTCCCCCTGCGCCTCTTCCTCTCCATCCTGAATACCCTCGTCCTCAGCGGACTCTCCCTCGCGCTCCTCATGGTGATCAGCAGGGAATTCCCTCCGTCCGTCCTGACGCTCGCGCTCGGCGGCGGCCTGCGCGACCTGCTCCTCCTCATTGCCATTTTCGGCCTCCGGGACGTGTTTTTGCGGTTTTGAGATACTTGCGTTTTATAAAAAGTATGATATAAATAAGTTCTATGCACGTTCATGAAACGCCGGATGCCGGCGATGATCCTCTGGAAACCGACGCTGGAAACCTCCCGCACTCCTCCGATCCGCTCAGCATCTACCTGAAACAAATGGGGAATATCCCCCTCCTCTCCCGAGAGGAGGAGCGAACATTGGTCATGGATATTTTCGAAAAGCGCCAAACCTTCCGCCGCAGCGTCCTCACATCCGCGTACGGCGCGCGCCGCGCCCTCGCCCTGCTCTCCGCTGTCCAATCCGGCTCCCGTCCGTTCGACCAGACAATCGACATCCGCCCCATCGACCATCGCGGCATCACCATTCCGAGAAAGGAACAAAAGGATCGCGTCCGCCGGCGGCTCCCCGCCAACCTCCGCACCATCGAAGCACTCCTCGATCCCCTGCTGCCGCCGGACGGGCAGCGCATGGACAAAGTCTACACACTCTTCGAAGAAACGCCTCCCGCCACCGCCCTCCTCCACGCCATTCCACAGAAACGGCACGTCGGCATGAAGAAGCGCGCCGACGCGCTCATAGAGAAAGAGCAGGAACTCGTCCTCCATAACCTCCGCCTCGTCGTCTCCATGGCAAAACACTACCGCGGGCAGGGGGGGCTTTCGTTCTCCGATCTCATCCAGGAAGGGAACGCTGGACTCTTGCGCGCCGTGCAGAAATTCGAGCCGCGCCTCGGGTGGAAATTCGGCACCTATGCCACATGGTGGATCCGCCAGGCGATCACCCGCGCGCTTGCCGACACCGGCACCACCGTGCGCATCCCCGTGCATGTACGCGGCAAGGCGCAGAGAGCGTCCTTCGCAGAACAGGAATACATCGCGACCCATGGAGAAGAGCCGCCCATACGTCTCCTGGAGAACATCTCCGGTGAGAGTCGTGCCACGCTCGCCGCTGCGGCGGCGGCATCCCGTCCCACAGTGAGCATCGACACGCCGCTCGATGGAAAAGGCGACGAAGCCGTGACGGTTTCAGACCTCATCCAAACGCCCAACGGGCATGCCACGGCCATCGCCGAACTCCATGAGCTCCGCGCGCGCCTCGATGATGTCCTCCGCATTCTCCCGCAACGCGAAGCGGAAATCGTGCGCCTGCGCTACGGCCTTGGCCACGAAACGGCACCAATGACTCTCGATGACGTCGGCGAGCAATTCCACATCACGCGCGAGCAGTATCAAAGCAGGTA
>CAZWCH010000062.1:0-5005 GCA_964632925.1 uncultured Candidatus Peribacteria bacterium | reverse complement strand
ACAAGATCCTCAAGCCAAACATTCACCGTGCGCTCTTCCTCGGCGCCGGAGCCTATACCCTCCCCCGCCTTCTCCTCCAAGAACTGCCCACCTCCGAAGTGCATGTGGCAGAAATTGAACCCGCTCTCCCCACAATCGCTCACGCCTATTTCGATCTTCCATCAGATTCCCCCATCCACACCCACACCGTCGACGCACGGCGTTTCCTCTACGATTCCGAAACCCCCTACGATCTCATTTACGGCGACGCGTACGCCTCCGGTTTCATGGTTCCGCCACACCTTATCACGGAAGAATTCTTCCGACTCGTTCGGAGCAAACTCTCCGCTGACGGCGTCTTCATCGGAAACTTCTTCGGCAATCTCACAGACACAGCGCCCTCTTTCATTATGTCCGCGATGCGCACATTCCGTTCCATCTTTCCGAGCAGCACATTTTTCGCCGTGGCTGACCGGTCTTCTTCCCGCCCCCAGCATATCGCCTTCGTCGGGCAGAACAGCACAAGGAATGTGGATTTTTGCTCACTGAAATTCCGGGAATCATCGAATGATTTTATCTCTTCTCTCTGCGACAAAGTCGTAGAAATTCCTCCGGAGACATTCGCGAAATTTCCCCTCTTCACGGACGACTACGCTCCTGTCGAATACCTGACGGGGCTGACGCTTGCCTTGATGACAAGAGGGAAATAAGAGTTGTAATACTCCACAAACCCGGCTGGAACCTCCAGAGCATACTGCGCATCGGCAGCCGACGGGTACATTGGGCATGGATCTGACCTGCACGGTTCCATGGTACGTGCGGAGACAAACTGGCCGCCGGCATCGAAAAAGAGAATATCGAGGGGTATGCGTGTATCCTTCATCCAGAAACTAAGCATTTGTGGCTTTTTGAAAACAAAGAGCATTCCCTGCCCTTCCGGCAGTTCTTCGCGGAACATGAGACCGCGGGAACGTTCCGCGTGGTCGTCGGCAAGTTCGACCTGGAGATCGATGCGTTGGCCAGTAGGAGAGAGGAGTGTGAGGGGGTGGAGGGTGTCCGGTTGGCGGGTACAAGCAGCGAGGAGAAGGCTGAGAACGAGGCATTGCCGCGGGGAGAGGGAAGATGATCGAGGCTCTCTCCCCTTCATATTCCACGAAGGGAAGCAATCGCTTTTTCCCGATCTTTCGCGCCAAAAATCGCGCTCCCCGCGACGAGATTATTTGCTCCGGCTTCGCGGCAGCACACGGCAGTCTCCGCAGTGATGCCGCCGTCCATCTGGATCATAAGCGAAGGGAGGCGTTTCCGAAGTTCCTGTACCTTCTCGAGGATATCGTGAAGGAATTCCTGCCCCCCAAATCCGGGGTGCACCGACATCACCAACACGAGATCAACATCTTCGAGAACATCGCCGATGGCGGAGATGGGCGTCTCCGGATTGATCGCAATCCCCGCCGTTGCCCCCCCATCATGGATCGCTGCAATGAGAGCCTGTCGCGCCTCCGTATCCGTCACCTCCGCATGGAACGTGATGTTTTTGACCTTAAGAGCAAGCAACTCCTCGAGGCGATCCTCGGGGTTCTCCACCATGAGGTGAATATCGAGCGGGAGTTTGGTCTTGAGATGTTCAAGAACCGGCGCGCCGAAGCTTAGGTTCGGGACGAAGTGTCCGTCCATGACATCCACCTGGAGCCAATCGGCGTATTTCTCTATAGAATCCACCTCGTCCTGGAGATGGGCCAGATCGCAGGAGAGGATCGATGGCGTTATGAGACATGATTTCGACACGACCATGCAACTATACTAGCGCGTTTCCAAATCATCGACCCTCTTTTTGTGTCGTCCTCCCTCAAATGCGGTCGCCAGAAACACATCGACCATCGCTATGGCGAGTTTTGTAGTAATAAACCGCGCGCCAAGGCTGAGGACATTCGCATTGTTGTGCGCGCGGGCAAGGCGCGCAATTTCCTCTGAATAACCGACTGCAGCGCGGATGCCCCGCACTTTGTTTGCCGCCATCGCTTCGCCATTCCCACTTCCTCCAAAGACAATTCCCGGAATACCTTCCTTCAGGACAATTTCGCAACCTTTCCGGATGATGGGAGGATAGTCATTGCCTTCGACAAATGGCCCACTCATGTCCATAACTTCCACGCCCTTCCCTTCGAGATGTTTTTTGACCTCTTCTTTGAGCGCAAAGCCAGCATGGTCGGCTGCGATGACGACTTTCATATGCATAGAGTAGCAAAAAACATCACTGGTGGCCTCCCTCTCCCCGCGGGAGAGGGAGAATCGGCCCCTCACCCTAGCCCTCTCCCAAAGGGAGAGGGAAAATGACGAGCGCTCGTTGAACGTGCAACCTGTACACTTCCTCCATGTCCCGACGAAAACACTTGATCTGCGCCAATTGGAAAATGCATGCACCTCCCAAGGGATGGGATGCACCTGATTCCCCCTACCGGCCAGAGGCCGGCATCGACGTTGTCGTCTTCCCCTCCTTCCTCCATATCCCCCAGTGCCTTGCCGCAAAACTCACGGTCGGCGCCCAATGCGGGCGGGCGGAGCCGCATGGCGCTTTCACAGGGGACGTGAGTATGGCGATGCTGAAGGACACAGGCTGCCAGTATGTCCTCTGCGGCCACAGCGAGCGCAGGAAGTACTACAAGGAAACTGATGCAGCGATTGCTGAACAGGTGACTGCAGCAATCGAGTGCGGCCTCCACCCTATCTTATGTGTCGGGGAAACCAAGAAAGAACGTGATGCAAGCAAAGCCCAGGATATTCTTCGCAAACAGCTTTCAGCTTTCAGCTTTCAGCTTTCAGCTTTCAGACTGGCCTATGAGCCGGTGTGGGCCATCGGCACGGGCGTGAATGCCCTGCCCGACGATGCTGAGAAGATGCACGCCTTCATCCGTTCGCTGCTTCCGAAAGAATCGCAGGACTCCACGCGCATTCTCTACGGCGGCTCCGTGACCGACCTCAATGCTGCAGATTTCCTCGCACATCCCGATATCGATGGACTCCTTATTGGAAGCGCTTCTCTCGACCCACAGACATTCGTGAGTATTGTAGAAAGTGCGCTGAAAAACGCCTCATCGTAAATCCCCCTCTCCCCCGTCCCCTCTCCCGCTGCGGCAGGAGAGGGGGGAAGAATTACAGCGGCCCAAACACTCCGCGCCGAACGAGTACTTTCCCCGTCTCCACCACCGGGAAAATTGTTGCCGCGAGAAACGCGAGAATTCCCCATTCGCCGATGGAGAGCGGGACAGTTTTGAAGATGTCTCGGAGTGCCGGAATGGCAATGACGGCGACCAGCGGCACGACCCCTGCGAGGACGGAGAGGTTGAGCCAGCGGTTGCGGAACATTCCTTCCCAGATTGGCCGGTGATCGGAGCGGAAGATATACGATTTGAAGAGTTCGAGAAAAATAAGGGTTACGAAGACCATCGTCATCGCCCGGGGAAGCTCGACGCCGCGCCGGAGAAGGAGCGCGAAGAGTCCGACGTGGAGCACGGTGGACCAAGCCCCGCCGAGCGCCATGAGAGAGACGACGGGCCGTGTGAAGATGCTGCGCCGCGGATCGCGCGGCGGACGTCCCATGAGATCTTTCTCGGGGGAATCCACCGAGAGCGCGATCGCCGGCAAGCCGTCCGTGACTAAGTTAATGAAGAGTATCTGGAGCGCAGTGAGAGGAAGGGGAAGGCCAAGCAATGTGCTCCCGGCGACGATCCCGATTTCTCCGAGGTTCGCGGAGAGGAGGTACATGAGGTACTTCTTGATGTTGCCAAAAATCGCCCGTCCCTCTTCCACCGCAGCGACGATGGAGGCGAAGTTGTCATCGGTCAGTGTCATGTCCGCCGCTTCCTTCGTCACGTCCGTCCCCGTGATTCCCATCGCGACGCCGATGTCCGCCTTCTTGAGGGCCGGCGCATCATTGACGCCATCCCCCGTCATCGCGACAACATGCTGCCCCTGCGCCTGGAGCGCCGTAATGAGCCGGAGCTTGTGCTCCGGGGACACGCGCGCGTAGACGCGAATGCGCTCCACCTCCCGCTCAAAACTCTCGTCATCCATCGCATCGATCTCTTTCCCCGTGAGCACGCGACCACCCGGGGGGAGAATCCCGAGTTCCCGCGCAATCGCCTCCGCGGTCAAGGGATGATCTCCGGTGACCATGATGACGCGAATGCCGGCATTCCGGCACTTCGCCACAGCCTCCTTCGCCTCGGCGCGTGGAGGGTCGATCATTCCTACGAGGCCGAGGAAGGTCATCCCATGCTCTGGATCCTCTGTGTCACCCTGAGCTCGTCGAAGGGCGACACACGTGCCATGGTTCGACGAGCCCACCATGACACGACGGTCTCCCACTTCCTTCTGCGCCACCCCCAGAACCCTCAGCGCCTGCGATGCCATTTCTTTCGCCTGCCGGAGATATCGCTCCTTCTCCGCCGCATCAATCCGACACGCGTCGAGAATCACTTCCGGAGCGCCTTTGGCGTACGCGATGCGCTTGCCGTCCACTGTATGAACCGTCGTCATCCGCTTCGTTTCGGAACTGAAGGGAACTTCATCCACGCGGGGGTATTTCTTATCGATTTCCTCTTTCCTGATCCCCGCTTTCGCCGCAACGACCACGAGCCCACCCTCCGTTGGATCGCCTCTGACCACCCACTGGCCACTCTCCTGCACGAGATGGGCATCGTTGCAGAGCGTGGCCGCTGTGAGGAGCTCATGAAGAACAGGGAACAATGCATGTTCCGCAGCGACGATTCCGGAATCGTCGCTGCGGAATTCTCCCACAGGCGTATATCCCGCCCCCGTGACCTCGATGACCTTCCCGTCGACGACAATGTTCCGCACCGTCATCTCATCCTTCGTGAGCGTCCCCGTCTTATCGGAGCAAATGACGGACGTGCTCCCCAGAGTCTCCACCGCGGGCAGGCGGCGAATGAGCGCGTGGCGCTTCACCATCCTCTGCACGCCGATCGCAAGCGAAATGGTGACGACGGCGGGGAGAGCTTCCGGCACC
>CAZWCH010000061.1:0-5208 GCA_964632925.1 uncultured Candidatus Peribacteria bacterium | reverse complement strand
CGTACATCCTCTTCGTCCTCGTTGTCGGTCTTTCGATGGGGGCGCAGCTCTACGTTCTCGCCCTCCTCGCGACCGTCGCCGTGTGCGGCGTCATTCTCCTGCTCACGTGGTTGAATTTTGGCATGACGCATACTCATGAGAGCATTCTCCGTCTCATGTGCAAGGGCGAGGGGCATGCGGGCGTGCAGACGGCCGGTTACGAGGAAGTCCTGCAGGAGCACAGCGCAGGTTTCCGTCTCCTCAGCGCGCACGCGCATGGGGAACGCATGGAATTCACGTATGGCGTCCGTCCGAAGCGCGGTGAGAGCTCGCTCGCTCTCCTGGAAATTCTCCGCAAATAAAAAGGAGTGGAGGACGCCGAATTCTTCGATGCGAAACACCAGGTGGAGTTTTGATTATTTTTGTAGCAGGAAGCTGCCGATGGCGAGAGCATCCAAACCGGAGGCGTAGAATGTCCGCAGGGCGTCGCCGGGACTGCATACGAGCGGCTCTTCGGCGACGTTGAAACTTGTATTGAGAATGACGCCGCGTCCGGTGATTTTCTTGAACGCCGTGATGAGATCGTAGTAGCGGGGATTCGTCTCGCGTCTCACCCCCTGCACGCGTGCGGTGTTGTCGACATGCACGGCCGCCGGGAAGTCCTGCACGCGATCCCGGCGCGCCTGAAATGCGAGGATCATGAACGGGCTTTCGTGTGCGCCTTCAACGTACTCGCCAATGTCTTCATGGTGCATGGAAGGAGCGAACGGTCTCCACATCTCGCGGCGCTTCACTTCGGCATTCACCCTGTCCTTGATGCCGGGGATTTTGGGATCCGCGAGGATGCTGCGTCCGCCGAGGGCCCGCGGACCCGCCTCCATCCGTCCCTGGAACCAGCCGACGATCTTCCCGCCCGCGAGGAGGCGCGCGGTGCGTTCTTCGATGTCCGGCACCTTCTCGTAGGGCATTTTCGTTGCGCGGAGCGCGGCTTCTATCTCTGCGTCATCGTATGCCGGGCCGTAGTACGCGTGCGTGAAGACGCACGCGGGTCGTTTTCCAGTGACGCGCACGTACTCGTGCGCGGCAGCCCCGAGCGCGACGCCGGCGTCGGAAGAAGCGGGTTGCACGTAGATGCCATCGAGAAGCCCTGAATGGAGGAGCTTGCCGTTGGCGGAGCAGTTGAGCGCCACGCCGCCGGCCATGCAGAGCAGGCGGGAGCCGGATCGTTGCACGAGTTCCCGTGTCATCTGGAGAAGCGCCCGTTCCAGGGCATCCTGGGCCGTTGCCGCCAGGTCCTTGTGTTCCTGCGTGAGCGGTTCCTCCGGCCGGCGCCTCCGCAGGGTGCGCAGGAAGGCGTTGCGTTTCCCGTGGTCGATGCGGGGGATGGATTTTTCCCAATCGATGAATGTCCAGAGTTCCGGTCTCGGCGTTCCGAATGCCGCAAGTCCCATGGTTTTACCTTCGTGACTGTGCGGGCGGAAGCCGATCGCTTTCGTGATGCGTTCGTAGAGCGCGCCGAAACTTCCCGCGTTCGTGACGCGGTGGAGCACGTGGAGGTCCGTTCCTTCCCCCCATCCGAGCATGCCGCTCTCCCCGCCGCCCGCGCCGTCCAGAGAGATGAAATTCGCGCGATCGAAGCCGGAGAGGAAGAACGAACTTGCGATATGGGCGCGGTGGTGATTCACGAATGTCACGCGGCGGTCGCGCGCGGAAAACGGCATGAGCTCGTTGCCGCGGCGGATTTCCTTCATTGTGCGCCGGACTTTCCCGTACGTGAAACGCAGGGGCTGCACCGGCCAGAGATTGGGGATGACGACGGACCACAGGCTGTCCATGCCGATCGCGATGCGGTCGACCTGGTCCAGGGTGATGTCGCCTTCGCGGAGGCAGTACTCCATGGCGCGGGAGGGGAACGCGCGCGGCGCGTGTTTTACCCGCGCGAAGCGTTCCTCTTCCGCGAAGGCGACGAGGGCGCCGTCGACGATGAGCGCCGCCGCCGTGTTCCAGCTGTAAGGGTGCGTGAGTCCGAGAATGCGCATGAGGAGCAGGAAGGAACGTTCAATGTCAGAGTGCCAGGTACCTTTTCCCCGCTTTTTCCAGCTCTTTTCCATTGAGGACCGCCTTGAGGTCGTAGACCAATCCGCCGTCCTTTGTGGCGTTGGTGATAAAACCGGGGATGTCCGCGAGATATTCCTTGTGGGGGACGAGCAGGATGACCGCATCGTAGGGGTCCTTGGCGGGGCCCGGATTCCAGCCTTTTTCGTGGAGCGTGTCCGCGGGAACGTAGGGGTCGTGGACGTCAACGGCGAACCCCGCCGCCATCAGGTGCTTCACCACGTCCCCCGCTTTGCTGTTGCGCGCGTCGGGGACGTTTTCTTTGAATGTGAGGCCGAGGACGAGGACGCCGGGGGCTGTTGTTTCGTGGAGGGCCGCGATGACCTGTTCCGCGACGAAGCAGCCCATGCTTTCGTTCGTGGCCCGGCCGGCCGTGATGACGTGCGTGTGCATCCCGAGCTGCCGCGCCTTTTCGACGAGGTAATACGGGTCGACGCCGATGCAGTGGCCGCCGACGAGCCCGGGGGCGAAGCGGAGGAAGTTCCACTTCGTCGCCGCGGCGTCGAGGACATCCTTGCTCGCTATCCCCAGCTTCGCGCACATCATGGCAATCTCGTTGATGTACGCAATGTTCAGGTCGCGCTGGGCGTTCTCGATGGCTTTCGCCATCTCTGCGACTTTGATGGACGGCGCACGGTGGATCCCGGCAGAGACGATGGAGCCATAGAGGTCGACGAGGAGATCCGCCGTCTTCCCGTCCTGCCCCGCGACGATTTTCATGATTGTGTCGACTGTGTGCGTTTTGTCTCCCGGGTTGATGCGTTCGGGGGAATAGCCCAGAGTAAAATCCACGCCGCATCGGAAGCCGGACTCCTTTTCAATGATCGGTCCGCAGATATCCTCCGTCACGCCGGGATACACCGTCGACTCGTACACGACGATCGCTCCTTTTCGGAGGTGCCGTCCCACCGTCTGTGTCGCGTTCTCGAGCATGGACAGGTCCGGTTTATTCTCGCTATCGACGGGGGTCGGCATGGCAACAATGACAACAGATGCCTTTTTGATGACCGCTGGGTCGTCGCTGTACGTGATCCGGACACTTCTCAATTGCTCCGCGGACAGTTCTCGCGTGCGGTCGTGGCCGCCCTGCAGGTCTTCTATGCGTTGACGGTTGATATCGTATCCCTCGACGGCGTACCCCTTCCGCGCGAAGGCGGCGGCGAGGGGAAGGCCGACGTAGCCGAGGCCGACGATACAGAGTGGCGGCTTATGCATGCGGCAGCAGGAAGTATAGAGTACTCTCGATGGGTATGACGACGCGATCGACGTTGGCGGTCTGGGCCTACATCGGCGGTCTTATGGGCGTCATGGCATTCAGCCTCTTTTCCGCAACTCCTTTTCCGCAGGATGACCATTTCTACTACCAGAAGTTCGTTGAAGCTCTTGCGCGCGGCCAACTGGATCTCCGCATTCCCGGGTTCCATGGGTCCGATATTTTCGCTGTGCCGTGGTATCTGCTCTCCCGCTCGCAAATTGCCCAGATCGACGCGCTCCGTGTCTGGGTTGTGGCCTTGCCGCTTATTGCATACCTCGCCGGGGCACGATTGTTCCGCTCATCAGTGGATGGCGTGATGCTCGCGTCGATTGTGGCGATGATGCCGTTCGTATCATTCGTCGCCTTGCGCGGATGGACCGGGCCCGCGTACTGGGGGTTCATGCTGTTGTCCGTTGCCGCTGCCGCGCGTGGATCATTGTGGATCGTCGTTCCGTTCGGTCTCGCCATACTCACGAAGCCGTTCGCCATCGCGTTGGTTCCGCTTCTCTGGGTTCTCCTGCGCCGGCGCCGGCGCTCTGCTGCATGCATGGCGGCATTCGGCGGCGTTGCGTTACTTTGCGCATCCTATATCGCCATCCAGTACGTTCAGGCCGGGCGCGTTTTCGTGGGGGCCCATGCCGATGTCGGTATTCGTGCGGCTTTCCATTTCGGAAAACGGTTCCTTCTCAACGGCGCTCATGCGCTGCAGATGCTCTTCTCTGTTCATAACTACTACTTCCCCGATCCGGCGAAGACCGGCCCGGGGAATCTCCTCCATACGAGTCCCGTGTTCGTATTTCTCGGGCTCTACGCTCTCGGCCGGGCGCGGGAATTTTTCCGGGACCGGCGGCTCCCCCTCGCTCTCGGCATCGGCGTCGCTCTTGGCTTCAGCTTGAACATGCTCCTTGACCACATGGATCACTTCTACATGGAAGCGGGCGTTCTCCTTCTGCTCCTCGCCGCGCTTCCCCTTTTGCGGGCGCAGTTGCTCTGGATTGGTCTGGCGCTCGTGACGCTCCATTTTCAGTGGCTCTATTTTTTCCTGCAATATGATTCCGTCTTCCATCTTTCGTGGCGGTTTTTCGTCGTTCCCCTCTATGTTGATGCCGCGTTCCTGTTCTTTTGTTGTGCGCGGTGGCGGCAGATTTTGGCTAGCATTCGACATCCCTTCTTGGTAAGGTAAAACCTCTTTTATGAGTAAGCGCGCACTCATGACCCTTCGGCCTTGCTCAGGGTGATCAGTGCTCCCTTCTCCAACGTATGTCTCCCAAACGAGCACTGATCACCGGTATAACGGGCCAGGACGGCTCCTACCTTGCGGAACTTCTCCTCGCAAAGGGGTACGAAGTCCATGGTCTTGTTCGGAGGGCCTCGACGTTCAATCGCGGACGGATCGAGCACCTGATTTCCCACACCGATTCGCCGGAGTGCCGTGTCCGTCTCCACTACGGGGATCTTGGTGATTCCAGTTCTCTCATCCGGGTTCTCGAGGCTTCCAAGCCCGACGAGGTGTACAACTTGGCCGCCCAGTCGCATGTGGGGATCAGCTTCGATACTCCCGAATACACCGGAGATATCACAGGGGTGGGGACGACCCGGCTGCTCGAGGCGCTCCGGACTCTCGGCGCGACCGGTAAATTTTACCAGGCAAGCTCGAGTGAGCTCTTTGGTAAAGCGGTGACGTCTGTGCAGGATGAGAGTACGTCCTTCTACCCACGCAGTCCGTACGCGTGTGCGAAGGCGTACGCGTTCCACCTTACGCGCAACTACCGTGAGGCGTACGGCATGTTCGCCGTGAACGGCATTCTCTTCAACCACGAATCCCCGCGGAGGGGGGAGAACTTCGTCACGCGCAAAAT
>CAZWCH010000060.1:0-5272 GCA_964632925.1 uncultured Candidatus Peribacteria bacterium | reverse complement strand
TGCCGGGTTCCTCGCAGGCGCGCTTGCCGAACTCCGGCATCATCTTGCCCTCCTGTTCCTTCATTTTCCCGACGATCTCCTCGATGCGCGCCGGCTGGATGCGGCCGTCGTGGAGGAGCTTCTCGAGGGCGAGCTTGGCGACGTACCGCCGCGCGAGATCGAACCCGGAGATGACGATGGCGCCGGGAGTATCATCGATAATGATGTCGACGCCGGTGGCCTGTTCGAAGGCATTGATGTTCCGTCCTTCTTTGCCGATGATCTTTCCCTTCACGTCGTCGCTCGGGAGCTCGACGATGGTGGAAGTGGATTCAGTTGCGACTTCGGCCGCGTACCGTTGCATTGCCTGTCCGCGGAGGTTCCGCGCGCTCTCTTCCGCTTCCTCCTCCATCTGCTGGCGCTTCAGGGCGATTTGCGCGGCGAAGTGCGGCCCGAACTCCTCCTCCAGTGCATGTTGAATGGTGGCTTTGGCCTCTTCTTCTGTAAGTTTGGCGACCTCGAGGAGAGCGGCGCGGTGGGCCCGGCTTGCCTGGGAAAGTTCCTCGCGCAGCGCATGGACCTCGTCCTGGGCGGAGCGCAACCGCGCGCGCTCCTGATCGAGTTCCTTCGCTTTCGCGTCGAGGACTTTTTCCTTTTCTTCGAGGCGCCCCTGTTCCTTTTCGAACTTGAGCGTGAGCTGGTTTGCCTGGAGCTTCGCCTCGCTCAGGATTTCCTTCGCGGATGAGCGCGCTTCCGCTATTTCCGTGCGGAGGGACGCGAGGCGCTGCTCATGTTCCGCAATGGCGCTGCGGAGATCCTTGGGTATGGTTTTGCTTTTGCGCGCGAGTGAGTAACCGAGAATGCTGCCACCGGCGATGCAGAGAAGGCCGATGAGAAAGAAGAGGGGGGTCATAGAAGGAAAGGGAAGAGGGCCGTGGGATACCGCAGGCCTTGGAGAAGACAAAAGCAATCATGCGTGCGGGGAGTGTATCATACTCTTTCTTGCCGATGCACGGCGTATTCTGTAGGTTCACGCCCCTATGGTGTCTCCAAGGATTCCGGGGTGCGCGCTTCTGGGGGTTCTCCTCGTTGCGACTCCGGCCCTTGCGCGCGTCGTCATCAGCGAAGTGATGTGGATGGGATCGGATCGGAGCACGGCGGATGAATGGGTGGAACTGACCTGTAGGGAGGAAACCGACGATGGGGCATGTCCGCTATCTCTCAGTGGATGGACTTTGACATCGCTCGGAGGCGATGGGACGGAGAAGACGCTTGTCCGCTTCGGAGATCTCGCCATCGGCGCGGGGCAGTACGCTGTTGTGAGTAATTATCCCGCTGCGGATTCGCGCCTGGCGGCGGACCCCACCCTCACGACGACGGCGATGACGTTGCCGAACACGAAGCTCCTCCTGCGTCTGAGGGACGGGTCGGGAAACATTATGGATGAAGTCGATGACGGCGTCGGCGTGCCGTTCGCGGGCGAAAATCCTTCCGGCACCGGAGCGAAAGCGAGCATGGAGCGCGTCGGCCTTTCTGTTGCGGGGAATGTGAAGGAGAACTGGCAGACCGCGCTCCTCAGCCTCGGCTTCGATCCTGGATCTCTCATCTTCGGCACCCCGGGGTTTCACAGTGCTGTGGCAGATTTATCTTCGTCTTCTTTGTTTTCCTCTTCATTTTTTTCATCTTCCTCCTCATCATTGGTTTCATCGGTTTCCTCGGTTGCTTCGGTTTCCTCGGTTGCCTCCTCTTCATCGCCAACCTGCGTACCAACCGCCCAGAATGCCCGCATCGCCATCCAGTCCGGGGAACCGCGCGGCGAGGGGAGGGTGACGATCAACCTCCAGCTTCTGTGGGAAGGAAAAGGAACGTTCCGCTGCGCGTGGGATTACGGGGATGGATTCACCAGCGCGAGTTGCAATCCGCCGTCGCACACATTCGCCGTTCCGGGGGCGTACGGCGTTCGCGTGGACGCCGAGGATTCCTGCGGCGGGAAGACACTCCACGCGCTTTCCGTCGAGGTCGTTGCGGAGCGGGAAACGGCGTGGCGCGCGGCGGGTTCGTCATCATCTGCTCTGCTGCGGCCGGCGCGCGTGGTGCGCGTCATCGATGGGGATACCGTCGAGGTCGTTGCGGAGGGGAAGATGGAAACCGTGCGCCTTCTTGGGATTGATGCGCCGGAAGTGTGGGAGAGAGAAGGAGAGAATACATGGGGAAGGCGTGCGCAGGAGACATTGCGGGGATTCCTCGATGGCGTTACCGTGGAACTCTCCTTCGACGATGAGCGGGAAGACGCGTACGGCCGCACGCTCGCGTACCTGGCGATCCGCGGGCACGACATCGGGGCGGAACTCCTTCGACAGGGGCTGGCCGAGGCATACCGGAAATGCCGATGTCTGCGGAAGGATGAATATTTCCGTTTGGAGGAAGATGCGCGGGAGAGGGGAGTGGGGATGTGGGGGAGGACGAAGGGTGGAAAGGAGGTGGAAATTCCCTCCCCCTCGGGGGGAGGGTTAGGGAGAGGGGGTAGAGGAATTCCTTCCACGTCGGTGTCTTCTCGTATTTCCGATACTTCCATCCTTATCAGCGAAATGTATCCGGCGCCGCTGCCGGCGGAGGGGGAGTGGGTGGAACTCTGGAATGGCGGGGAGGATCCGGCGGATTTATCCGGATGGAAGCTTGATGATGCGGAGGGGGGCGGGAGTCGGGCATGGACGTTCCCAGAAGGATTTATCATCCAGCCGGGAGCGTTCATTGTTCTGCGCGCTGCTCAGACGCATCTCGCGCTTAATAATGAGGGGGATTCCGTTGTCCTTATTGCTCCTGATGGAACATCGGTCGATCGTATGACGTATGGAAAACTGCGTCGCGGGCATGCATTCGCGCGCGTCATGCAGCGGATCGGGAGCACTGGAGAATTCCGCGCGACGGACCGCTTCTGTGTTACGGACCGTCCGACGCCATTCGAACGGAATGTTTGTGAAGAAAAGGTGTCGCAAGAGAAAAAGAGCCGACGTGTCATGGTGAGAAAAATTTCTCAGGGTGACACGCATACCGTTACAACATCTCCACAAGTCCGGCGGGTCGTCCGCGTCGCGCGCCGCGTGCGATACCGCAACGTCCTCCCTCCGGCGGCGAGTGGCAGCGTCGGTGTGCCAGATCCTCTGTTCGCGGCGCTCCTCGAGCGCATGGACCGTTCCGTCCAGAGCGGGCAGGTGGTGTGGGGGAAGGAGGACGCACCGTCAAAAGGAGGGAGAACAGGGGAGTGGGAGGCGATACTCCTGCCATTCTTTCTTGTGATAGGGTCGCACGGCATGTTGATGGGTCTGTCTAGGAAGTCTGTTTTATAACTGCGGTGTGTTCTCATTTCCTTTCTTCGCTCCTCATCACATGTAGAGGAATTACCAGTATACTAGTATACTGGTAATTCTATACGATACATGTGATATGTACCCACCGCGCAATTCAGATGACGAGGTTCGGATCATTGCCGAGTCGTCTTCGACCAATCGATGTCGTCAAGGAGGAGGTTGAAGAGGAGGAAGTGCATCGGGTACTTCCGTCGCATCCAACGGAAGGAATAGGGAATGATTGGTCGGCTTTGCCGCTCCTTTCGGCAGAGTTCTTCATAGAGATCGTGGAAGACTTTCTGATACACATTGAAGCTCTTTCGCAGCCACTGTTCCACACCGTCGACCGTTGCCTGTCCGACGCGAAGTTCCCGCCGGATGGAGAGACTGTTTTTCCCGGCCAGCAATCGTTTCGCAATCTGGATGCGACGTGCAAGCATCACCTGTTCACTGGCCGTGCAGAGGCTGAGGAAGAGGCTGACATTCTTCT
Organism: uncultured Candidatus Peribacteria bacterium; assembly: GCA_964632925.1. Taxonomy (GTDB): domain Bacteria; phylum Patescibacteriota; class Gracilibacteria; order Peribacterales; family Peribacteraceae; genus 01-FULL-54-110. Next base: position 1,456 of record CAZWCH010000060.1, on the reverse strand, counting down.
CCTTCCGGATTTTTTCCAGGGCCCGCAGGAGCTCCTTTTCAAGTTCCTGCTTTTTCTTCGTGCCCATCGTCTTTGGACTGATTTTTCCAGTCATGGTTGAGTGATGAACATTCGTGCGTCAGTGTATCATGCAAAGGAGACTATCAGTATACTAGTATACTGATATATTTCTATGATTCATGTTTTGAAGTTGGCCTGCACACGAAAAAGCGGCCCCCGAAGGGGCCGCCTGATGTTCATGACGTTATTGGAGCAGGATGGGGTGCTAGTAGCTCCCACTCGCTCCGCCACCGCCGGAGCCTCCTCCTCCGCCAGAGTAGCCGCCACCGAAGCCGCTATCGGAGGATGATGTCCAACCACTGCCAGAGGATGATCCCCATCCCCCGCCTCCGCCGGACGATCCGCCGGAGCCGCGGCTTCCACCTCCCGAGGACCATCCTCCACCTCCATCGCCATACGTGGCGAGGAGGAGGAGGAGGAAAAAGAGGAGGCCTCCTCCACCGAAGACGAGAAGGAGGATGAGCCAGAGGGGCCATCCTCCGCCACCGTCATCTTTTCCCTTTGGCTGTTCCTTTGCCTGGAACTCCCCGGCGACCGCTTTATCAATGGCGACCGCTGCCGCCATGAAGCCGTCGGCGAAGTTCTTCTCCTTGAACTTCGGCGCCATTTCATCCCGGATGATCCGGGAGGCCACGGCATCGGGGAGCACTCCCTCGAGACCGAAGCCGACCTCGATGCGAATCTTCCGTTCCTTGGTGGCAAGGACGATGAGGATGCCGTTATCTTTCCCCTTTTGCCCGAGCTCCCAGTTGTTGAAGACCTTCACCGCGAAATCTTCGATGGTGTCGCTATCGAGCGACTTTACCGTGAGGATGACGATTTGATTCGTCGTCTTCCGCTCCTGGCCGAGGAGGAAGTCTTGGAGCCTCTTCTCCTCATCGGCGAATAGCACTTCCGCGTAATCATTCACTGGTCCCCGAAGCTTCGGAACCTCCGCCCCCCAGAGGGGGGCGGAGGAGAGAAGGAGGAGACCAATACTCCACAGATTTTTCATGGTTCACCTCCCTAGTCGAATTTTACGACGGGCACCTTGTTGGTGCCCTCGTCTGCCTTGAAGTATGGGCGCTCTTCGAAGCCGTGGATGCCGGCGACGAACTGTCCAAAGAAGCCGTGGACGCGCGTGTTGTAGGTTTCCACCGCACCGTTGTAGCGCTGGCGCGCAACATTGATGCGGTTTTCCGTCCCCTCCAGTTGTGCCTGGAGATCGCGGAAACCCTGATCGGCTTTGAGGTCGGGGTACTTTTCAACCACGACCATAAGGCGGCTGAGGACCGAGGAGAGTTCTCCTTGAGCCTCCATGAGCTTCTTCATCGCAGCGGGGTCCGCCTGGGCCGCGTTGAGGTTGATCTGCCCGACCTTGGCCCGTGCCTCGGTCACTGCGGTCAGCGTTTCCTTT
>CAZWCH010000059.1:0-5497 GCA_964632925.1 uncultured Candidatus Peribacteria bacterium | reverse complement strand
GGCTCTCAGAGGGAAACCCTCCGGGAGTCCAGGATGTATGTGAACCTATTCAGACTCCACCCGCGAATAGGCCTCGACGTCGAGGGAAAGACGATAGGCTCCATCCTCCATCCGCGCATCGCTTCGCACAATCCGCATGGCCCTCAGAGGCCACAGCCGCTCCCGTTCAAGAACGGCCCCAAACTGCCCGCCGAGGAAGGAACGGGCAGTGGCGAGAGATCCTTCGCGCACGCCGGCGAAAGCGACACGGAACCCGTCGCCGACGAGCGATCGCTGGACCTGCTCCTCAAACGGCTTGGGTTCGCGGACATAGCGAAGAACATCCGTCGATAGAAACTGCTCGAGGGCAACAATGCTGGATGGATTTTCTTCCTCCGCGCGCAAGAGGAGAAGGTCGATCTCCTCCGGAAGAAGAACATCGGCAACAGTCACGGCGCCGGCATGGTCCAAAAACCAGAGCACGCGTTCCAATCCCCCCGGACGGAGACGCGCGGTAAGGGAAAGAGGAACCCGGCGGAGATCGGGCCTGTCCGCAACGCCCGACGCCTCCCCCACTATAAGTTCCGACATGTCGAGAAGGAGCTTCTGCGACAGAAGATCGTCGCGCAAAAAGTCGAAAAACGCCACCAGGCGCGGGACGGCAGGATCGGGCGGAAAAACGAAGACTCGCACCGCCTCTTCCTCAGCCGCCTCCGAGAGCATTGCCTGAAGTTCCGCTGCCTGCACCTGATCCTCCAGAACGCGCAGGCGCTGCTCCAAAGACGGAATCTCCGCCGCCAAAGGGAACGTCAGCGTCGTAAACTGCCGCACTGCCGCGGCGTGCTCCGCGAGGAGAAAGGCGGAAAAAAGGAGAAGAACGCACCCGAACAAATAGAGCGTCACGGGATGCCGGAGGGAAGACGGCACGTTCATGGAAGAACAGAGGAAGGACGGAGGCGCAGGAGGAGGGAAAAGGGGGAATGAAACTCCCCGCTCGCATCTTCCTCGCGCAGAAAACGCTGATGGCTAACGGCATCCACAGAAGGAATGCGCCGGAGCGTTTCGATGAACTCCGCGAGAACAGTCATGCTCCGCGGACCGACATTCCGCACGTCGCCGGCGAGCGCAAGCGTTCTGCCGGCGGCGTCATAGTGAAAGGATTCCAGAAAAACGGCGTCGGGACGATCGCGCACGGCATTCTCCGCTCCGCGCGCGACGGCCGCAAAAAGGAGTGCTGTGGAAACATCGGAGCGGCGGAGCTGGCGGAGAAACAGGGAAAGAGGATCCCGCCCCGGAAGCACAAGATGATTCCGCGCTTCCTCCTGCGCATCGACACGATCGCGAAGATCCGCGTAGAACCGGGTGAGGGAAGACCCGTACATCGTCTCCCCGTGCAACTGCACGCCGGCCAGGCGGGGCAGGAACAACAACCGGGAAAGGAGAAGAGCGCAGGCGAGAGCGGCGGCGAAAACGAAGAGGGGAAGAGCGACGCGCGCAACGGGAGAGGACATACGTCTTCCCCATTATACAGAAATCCGCTAGAATGCGGAGGACATTGCCCCCTTCCCCATGGAGGAACTCCTCAAAAAGCTTCGGGAACTCCAGAGTGCCATAAGCACAGGGAAGGACTCTCTTTGAGGCTAGAAACTACCCGCAAAGAATCGCCGACCTGGAGGCCAAGAGCCGGGACCCCCGCATCTGGGCCGATCAAAAAGCCGCCAACGCGCTCTTCGAGGAGCTCCGCGGCTTGAAAAAACTGTGGGAACCGCTCGCGCGCATTGCGGCCGACGCCGAAAATCTCATCGAGCTCTCGGCATCGGCAGAGCCTGGCGATCTCCCGAGCCTGCAGTCGGAAACAGGAAGGATAGAAAAAACATGGGAGGATATCGAGCCGCAACTGTACCTTGGCGGCGAGTTCGATCATCGCAACTGCTACCTCTCCATAAGCGGCGGGGCGGGGGGCACCGAAGCGCAGGATTGGGCGGCGATGCTGCTCCGCATGGAACTGCGCTACTGCGAACGACAAGGCTGGAAAACTACGCTTCTCGAAAAAACCGACGGCGCGGAGGCCGGCATCAAGTCGGCCACAATCTTCGTGGAGGGCGATCCCGCCTACGGATACTTAAAATGCGAGAAGGGTACCCATCGCCTCGTGCGCCTCTCCCCATTCAACGCAAAGAATCTCCGCCAGACGAGCTTCGCGCTCGTCGAAGTCCTCCCGGAAATCGGCGACGGCGGGGAGATCGCCATCGACCCCAAAGAACTCCGGATCGACACCTTCCGCAGCGGAGGGGCGGGCGGCCAGCACGTGAACAAGACAGAAAGCGCGGTGCGCATCACCCATATCCCGACGGGAACGGTCGTCGGCTGCCAAAGCGAACGCAGCCAAATCCAAAACCGCGAGCGCGCGATGCAGATGCTGAGAAGCAAACTCCTCGAGAAAAAACGCACGGAAGACCAGGAGAAGAAAACGGAACTCAAAGGGGCTTCAGCAAGCGCGGACTTCGGGCAGCAAATCCGCAGCTACGTCCTTCATCCCTACCAGATGGTGAAGGCTCTCCGTACGAACGTCGAAACGAGCGACACGCAGGGCGTCCTCGACGGCGATCTGCAATCATTCATTGATGCGGAATTGAAGAGAGAGGCGATGGAAAACCCCTCTCCCTTTGAAGGGAGAGGGTAGGGTGAGGGTTGCCTCCACCAACCGAAAAAGCACCCTCTCTGTAAAAGAGGGGGCCTTCCGGATACAACGGAGAAAACTACAGATCGCGCTTCTGGACAGTGCCGCGGCCGTTCTCCTTACAACGCCAGCAGGCCCGCTTCACCTTGTGCGCAACCGTCTCATCGAGACCGTCACAGAAATCTCCCGCGCAGCGCAGACCTTCCGCGTTGACGAGTTCTTTGACCTTCGACGCAACGACGTAACTCATAGGAAAGGGGTAAAAGGGATAAAACAGGGGAATTCTAGGGACATCCCGCACACCATCGCAAGAGATTCCGCCTCTTCCACAGAAAAACGGCACAACGGAGCCATTTGCCGCTTATTGGAACCGATGCCGGAACCATCACATTGGCATTTTTCATCGGTTCCGAGCCTGTAAGGAGGGACTGATACAATCGGTGGCAACGGAGGGATGGCCGAGTGGTTGAAGGCGCACGACTCGAAATCGTGTAGGGCCCAAAAAGCTCTCGAGGGTTCGAATCCCTCTCCCTCCGCCATTCGACTCGGCCCTGGACATCGCTCATGGTCTACGGATATCGGGCCTCCGACCACTTTTACGTCCCCTCCCGCCAGCTCTGCAGATATCGCTCCTGTTCAGGTGTCAGCGTATCGATATTGATATGCATCGCCTCTAATTGAAGACGGGCAATGCAATCGTCGATATCTGGCGGAAGAACAATGACATCATTGGGAAGAGTTCCCCGATGTTGAACGAGATACTCACACGCGAGCGCCTGACCACAGAAGGAGAGACTCATGACCTCGCTAGGATGTCCTTCGGCAGAGGCAAGGTTCACGAGACGACCTTCGCCCGCGACGTACACTCTCTTCCCGGAAGAGAGAGAATACTCATCGAGATAGTGACGCACGCGCCGTTTCTGGATGGACGCCTCTGTGAGGGCAGCCATATCAATCTCATTATCAAAATGACCGGAATTGGCAAGGACGGCGCCATCCTTCATCTTCTCCATATGTTCCATGCGAATGACATGGAAGTTCCCCGTGACCGTCACAAAGAGATCTCCTAAAGAAGCAGCATCGTTCATCGGCATCACCCGATGTCCATCCATCGCAGCCTGCAATGCCGCGAAGGCATCCACTTCAGTCACAATCACCTGCGCACCCAGACCCCTCGCACGGAGAGCAACACCTTTGCCGCAGCTGCCATAGCCGACGACGACAACCGTTTGGCCGGCGATGAGGAGGTTGGTCGATCGCAGAATTCCATCGAATGTCGACTGTCCGGTCCCGTAGTAATTATCCATCAGATGCTTCGTACTGTTGTCATTGACGGCAATCATCGGACACCCGAGCACCCCCTCGCGCACCATGGAACGCAGACGCACAATTCCCGTCGTCGTTTCCTCACACCCTCCGATCATCTTCGTAAGAAGGTGTGGATGCTTCGTGTGCATCTCGGTCACCAGATCACACCCATCATCAATGGTAATCTCGGGCTCCGCCCGAATGACGTTCGTGAGAAAACGATAATAGTCCTCCTTCGTCTCGCCCTTGTATGCCCACACAGAGACCCCCTCTTCCTCACTGAGAGCAGCTGCCACGTCATCCTGCGTACTGAGTGGATTGCAACCAGTAATAACGATGTGTGCACCACCATCGTGCAGTGTTCGAACAAGAACACCCGTCTCCTTCGTCACATGAAGAGCCATCCCAATGGTAAGACTGGCAAAAGGGCGCTCACGCCGAAAACGCTCGCGCACCTTCATGAGAGCTCCCATACGCCGCTCGGCAAGCTCCAAATTCAACCGACCTTGACCTGCGAGAGAGGGGTCGCGTACGGAGGACGGGCAGTGCGCTCTACCGAGGACAGAGGAGAAAGGCATAGAACATCACCATACACAGCACGAACCTTTTGTAAAATCTCACCGAGATCGCAGACAGGGAGAAGACATCCCTGCTGTTCAGCTACCTTTGTCGCCAATGCGGCGCCCAGCTTGCACCCGTCACTGAGCGACCATCCTCTGGATATCCCCACGAGAAGTCCCGCGCGGAACGCATCGCCGGCACCGGTGGGATCGACGACCGTCGTCGCAGGACAGGCGGGAAGAGTCAGAGAATCTTCGCGCGTATGCACACTGCACCCATCGGCCCCGCGGGTAATGACGACCCATGGCGTCGCCGCAAGAACATCCGGAAGAGAAGAAGACAGGCGGGAGACGAGGATCTCCCATTCCGAGGCATTCACGATCAGACCCGCGCACATGCGGAGCGCGCGCCGGAGATCATCGACGGTAAAGCACAATATGTTCTGCCCCGGGTCGAACACGCAGGGAACGCCACGGTCATGACACCACGCCAGCGCTTCCATCGTGACGCGGACATCCCGCGGAGCGGCGATGGCGCAGGAAAGGGCGGCCGGATCAAGGTGCGACGCAGGCCAGGACCCATGCGCGTCAGCTCCCGGATGGAAGAACGTGATCTGCCGCTCGCCGGAATCCGTGGAAATGACCGCCGTCGACGTTGCGTGGCCGGGCACCACCTCGATGTTGCGCGCGGAAATCCCGCGCTCCCGCAGCATTCTGCGATACGGCTCTCCGTCATGCCCGACCGTCCCGACCAGCAAAGGCTCTTCACGCAGAAGATGGAGATTCCACGCGATGTTGGCCCCCGTGCCGCCGTGGGCACGCGCATGATCCCGCGCGACGAAGCACAGGGAAAGGCGATCGAGATCCGCACGGCGCAACCCCTCCTGAAAGGACCCTTTGTATGCGAAGAAGAGATCGTACGTGAGGGAACCGGTGACGAGGATGGTGCGAGGCACAGGTCACCAGTATG
>CAZWCH010000058.1:3968-5797 GCA_964632925.1 uncultured Candidatus Peribacteria bacterium | reverse complement strand
GGGGGAGGGGAGGATAGAGGAAGGAAGGGGAAGCGATCCTGTTTTCTTCGAGCCGCGCGCGCTCTTCGTCCAGGTTGAGCGGCGTGATGAGGGGGAGGAGGGGGATCCTCCGGTCGATGTCGGCCAATGTCCTATCGATTGTATGGATATTGCCACGCGCTTTTGTTCGGATGATTGCGGGATGCTCGCGTACGGGATCGATGAGGAACCCGGCAAGATCTCTGCGTCCGACGACCGCCTGTACCGTTGGCGTCGGCATCGGCCCTGCGTGGACGATAGTGTGGACTTTCCTGCCGTGGAGGAGGAACTTTACGCGGTAGGTTTTTTCTTCGGGATTCTCTCCGATCGCGTCTCCTTCATGCTCCAACTCCGCAAGGAGTTCAGGGGAAAACGCCGTCCTCTCCGTATCGATGGCGATGCGGCAGGGAATGTCCCGCCTCTTCGTGCTGCCGGGAATCACGAGCGTTTCGCGCAGGCCGATGACGGGGGGGGGAAGTCCTCCCGCAACGGGTTCCCGCTGCGTTTTCTTTCCGAAGAGGTCCTGCGCGACGCGCACGCCCTGTTCGGGAGTGCGGATGCGCAGGCCCTCGATGCGCCGGAGACGCGAACGGAGAGGGGCAAGGTTGGCGATTTGCACCATGAGTCCCGCGCGTGCGTTTACCTCGAGGAGGAGGGGGCCCTGTTCGGCATCGATGGTGAGGTCGACCGCGATGTAGCCGATGTTCGTGAGTTCCTGGATGCGGGAAGCCAGGAGGAGGAGTTCTCTCCAGGAATGGATCGGAATGCCGCCGGGCGGTCGGCCGTGCGGGAGCTTCGCGATGATGCGGTTGTATTGTGCTGCGAACGTCGTTATGCCGCTGGCGAGGTCGATGCCGATGCCGATGCCGCCGCGGTGGACGTTTGCTTTTCCTCCGCTTTCCGTCGTGGGAATGCGGAGCATCGCCATTACCGGCACCAGGTTGAATACGACGATGCGGATGTCCGGCAGACCCGCGGGGCGGCAGGGGGCAAAACAATCATGGGGAATGAGGAGCTTTTCAAAAAACGCGGTATCCGGCCGACCGTCAATGGAGAAGCGTCCGTCGAGGATGTCTTCGATGTGCTCGCGAAGGCGTCGTTCGGGGATCGGGTTTTTTCCTTGTTCCAGAAACATGCCGCCGCGTCTTCCTTTGAGGATGAGGATGCCTTCTCCTCCAAATCCCCGGTTCGGTTTGAGAGCGCATGTCTCTGGGAGGCTTTGGAAGTCAAAGGAACGGCACTCTTTTCGAGAGGCAATGCGTGCGTACACTTTTGCGACAGGGACGCCGCGCGCGGCGAGGAACGCTTTCGTCCGTATTTTATCATCGGCGAGCGCAATGACTTTGCGCGGGTTGAACGGTTTGATGTACAGGAGATTCCGGGCATTCAGGCCGAGGATGCCATGGCGGAAGAGGGTGATCATTCTTCCTGGAGATGGCGGAACACCGCGCGGAAGCGGAAGTATTCGATGAGGCGGAGGCCGGTCCATTTGCCCAGGAAGGCATTGATGAGCAGGGTGGCGAGGATGGTTTCCGGATACGCGAGGATGAGGGTTTGAAAGGGGGGCCACTGGATGAGAGCGACACAGAGGAGTGCCGCGAGGAGCGTTTCGCCGATGCCGATGCAGGCGGCGCGCCATCCCTCTTCCGTCTTGAGGTTGAGGAAGCTTTCCGCGAGCGTGGACATGATAAGGAGGATGAAAATCGTTCCCCGGCTCGGCGTGGCGCCGAAGGAGGCGCCGACGGCGAGGAGGAAGAGGAGGGAGAAGCTCACGACGGTGAGAATGATGGCGACTCTGGGAATGTAGAGCA
>CAZWCH010000058.1:0-3958 GCA_964632925.1 uncultured Candidatus Peribacteria bacterium | reverse complement strand
GGTAGCTTGTTCCGAGGATGAAGAAAAAGAAGAGAAGGCCTCTGTACCATCCCAACGCCATGAAGCTGAGAGCGATGATGGAAGGCGTATAGAGTCCGAACGTTGTAATGCCGACGACTTGCTTGAGAAAGGTGAGAATGGTGGCGATGACGGGGAGCATGAGGAGGAGGAGAACCGTTTCGCTGGGGACCCCGTGGGTAAGCATGTAATTCACGAGCGCGGAGAGGGCATTCCATGGGCGGATGCCGGCGGTGGAGGCATCGAGGAGCAGGGCGGAAATATCCCGTTCCTGCAGTTCTGTGATGGAAGCCTGGAGGTTTTTTGCGGAAAGGATGAGATTGATCGCCTCTTTGCGCGTGATGAGGATGCGTTCCGGTTTCAGGGCGGCGAAGGGGCCGCGCGCGGAGCGCGCGAGCGTAGAGATGCTGCGCCCGGTGATGAGAACAATGGATTGTTTCGGGATTCCCGCGAAGAGGTCGGGTTCCGCCTGCGCGAGTTGCAGGAGACCGTGGAGGCCCGTGATGTCGTCGAACCAGAAGATGATCGTTTCCGCATTCTCGAATGCGTCTTTTTGGCCGGCCAGGAAGGACGACACTTCGTCCGCGGAGCGGAGGGGCAGAGCCGTTGCCGGCGGCTGGAGGGAACGCAGGAAGGTGCCGTTTTCCCGTGCGAATTCCTCATAGAGGGCAAGTTTTTCCTTTGGGATCGCCGCATCGGCAACGAGGATGATTTTTCTTGTGAAAACCGTCGTACTATGCGTCGTCTCCGCTTCGTACCGTTCGTTGTCCTTGCCTGTGCGGACGACGAGGCGGAACAAGAGTGTCCCTGCCCGTTCGGGGGTGTACACCGCCTCGATGGAACGGCTGATGGGCTCACCCCTCTTTTCAACGTACCAGCGGTATTCCGTTTTTTCCCCTTCTGCGATGCTCTTCGATGCATCCAGGACGATGGTCCGTCCCAGCGGAATATCGTTGGGACCCGTGATGACCGCCTGGGGCGGGATCGCCGCCTGCGCCGGGCTTCCGGAACAATAGAGGAGGACGATCAGCAGGAAGACGCCGCGGATCATGCTTGTATTATAGGGAGCTTTCCGGTAGTTTTCTCCCTTTTTTCCTTCTATTTTTTGGTGCGCAGAGTTCTTTGTAGCGCTTGATTTGCGGTTCGAGCTTTTCGACGCACCGGTCAAGCGCTTCTATGACCGTCGGGTGTCTGGACTCCGCGTGCAGCGTTTTTTGTGGGAGATAGATGCTTATGAGCACTTTTATATGGTCCTCCTTTTTTTTGGTCGTGCGGTTCACGGCCTCCACGCGGATGCGCGAGTCGTCGTTTTTCAGCCGTTCGCAGTATGTGGCGAGTTTGCCGATCTTGCGCGCGAGAATAAGGAAATCGTGATCCGTGTACCGGACGCCTTTTTCGAAATGTTCGATGTGCATGGGGGGAGTATACCATCATTTGTGGTAGCATCTGCGCATGTCGCGCCTTGCCGATCCCGCAAAGGATTTTCCCCAGTGGTATCTTGATGTGATTGCGCAGGCGGATCTTGCGGAACATGCCGATGTGAAGGGCTGCATCATCTTCAAGCCGTATGGGTACGCGATCTGGGAAGCGATTCAGGGTGATCTGGACCGCCGCATCAAAGCTCTCGGAGTCCGCAACGCGTACTTTCCACTCTTCATTCCCGCATCGGTGATGGAAAAGGAGAAGGAGCACATTCGGGGGTTTGCTCCGGAGTGCGCCGTCGTCACGCATGGAGGCGACAAGGAGTTGTCCGAGAAGTTATACGTGCGTCCGACGAGTGAAACGATCATCTATTCCACCTTTGCGCGGTGGATTCATTCCCATCGCGATCTGCCCTTGAAAATCAATCAATGGGCAAATGTGGTTCGATGGGAAATGCGCACGCGTCCGTTTCTCCGTACCCTCGAATTTCTCTGGCAGGAAGGGCACACATGCCATGCCACGAAGGATGAGGCGGATGCCATGGTTCTTGCCGCTTTGCAGATGTATGCGGATTTCGATCGGGAAATGCTCGCGCTTCCCGTGCTCAGCGGGCGGAAGCCCGAGCACGAGAAGTTCGCCGGAGCCCTGTATACGCTTTCCACCGAGGCGTTGGCCAGGGATGGCAAGGCGATTCAGGCCGGCACGTCCCATAATCTCGGGCAGGGGTTTTCGGAGGCGTATGATGTCAAGTTTCTTGCAGAGGACAATGTCCTCCGTCGTCCATGGATGACCAGCTGGGGGCTTTCCACCCGCATTATCGGCACGCTTATTGTGGTACATGGGGATGCGAAAGGGTTGCGGCTTCCTCCGCGTGTCGCGCCTGTTCAGGTTGTCGTTGTACCCATCTACACGTCGGCGGCGGAAAGAGAAAACGTTCTTTCTTTCGCGTATTCCCTGCAACGGTCTTTGGAGGGCATCCGCGTCCATCTGGATGATCGCGATGACAAGTCTCCCGGCTTTAAGTTTAACGAATGGGAAGTGAAAGGGGTGCCCTTGCGGATCGAAATCGGCCCCAAAGATCTGGAAAAAAAGCAGGTAATGATCGTGCGGAGAGACACTGGGGAGAAGTGCCCGGCACCCGCTTCCCAATGCACGGGGGAATGCGTGCGCGACATGCTCGAGGACGTCCATCAGGGCCTGTATGGTCAGGCAAAGGTATTCATGGAGGAGCACACGCGTGAGGCGACATCACTTGATGGGCTGCGGGAGTGCATGGAGGGCGGCGGCGGTTTCGTGTGGGCGCCGTGGGATGGCGAGCGGACGACGGCGGAGGATATCCAGGAAAAAACGAAGGCGAGCATCCGTCTCGTGGAACCCTCCGTCGGTGGAAGGGATATTCAATCCGGCAAGAAGGCCGTCTACCGCGCTCTCTACGCGAAGGCTTACTGAGGAGACGGTGGCGATTGATGTTCCATGAACCGTCGATGGTATTGGGTCACCGTGTCCGCTATTTTGGCGGCGACATCGCGTGCGAGCGGAATGTATTTCGTCGTGATGTCTTCGCCGATTCCTTCTTTGAGCTGGAAGTGGAGCGCTCCGAAGGAGAAAAGGTTCCAAAATTGCGTCGCGGCGGTGACGCTCGCGAAGTTCTCGAGGTTCATCGGGGTAATTTTCTGGTGGAAGAGGGAAGACTGATCGACGATCACCACTTTTTCCGTCGTCACGAAGATGAAGTCGAATTTCCAGTCGAGGAAGGCTTTGAGGACGGTGGGGAATGCGAGAAACATCCAAGCGGCGATGATTGCGGCGACGATCCACCAGGGTGAGATTTCCCACGGGAGATCGATGGCGCGGAGTCCGATGCCGGCGGCGATCAGTGCGACCGTGAGAAAAATTTGATAGACGATGGAGAGGAAGAAGAAGAAACCGTGGCGGAACACCGTGAGAATTTCCCGCTCGTTCGCGGAGAGAAAGCGTTGCTTCATTGCCTCAATGTCGGTGTCGAGAGCGAGAAAGCGCATATTATGGCTGTTTCTTTCCGATGAGCAGATCGCATGTGTCGGGAATCCATTTACCAAAAAGACTCAGTCCTTTGCTGAGAAATGAGAGCGGGCGGATATGCACGAGGGCGCTGAGTGTTTCCCCGACCGTTCGTCGTATTCGTGGGAAAGCTCCGCGCGGCAGGCGATTGATCGTTACCCCGGCATCCACTGTTCCGGTGAGGTCGTCCAATACCGCGTCCGTTCCTTCGGTGATGCCGTGGACTATCCCGCCGGCAAGCCTGGCTGTGCGATGGATGATATGAGCAAACGGGTCATTTGGCGCATCGGGACCAGGCCTCCCGTATTCTTTCAGTTCGTCCCACCATCGGCTGATGTGGGAAGGGTAGCCGGCCGTTGGTGTTGGGAGTTTTTCCATGAGGAGAAGTAAAGGATACCAGATCCTATTTGTTGCAAAAATCCCTTGTATGGGTCCACCACATCCTGGACTTTCCCTCGGGGAGAGATAAGCAGGAGAG
>CAZWCH010000057.1:0-5894 GCA_964632925.1 uncultured Candidatus Peribacteria bacterium | reverse complement strand
GACCTCGACATTATCAGTGTCGCGCTCTAACCACTGAGCTAATCGCCCGGCACCTTGCAGGGTACGATGGCCCTCCTCTGTGGTCAATTGTAGGAAATCACCTCACTCACCCCGCACCCACTCTATAAACCGCGGCAGGGGGACGGCGTACGGATACCGCTCGCTCCCGCGCAGAACATCGGAAACCTCCTGCCGTTCGGTGTCGTAGACAAAATCGAAGAGCTCATCGCCATTCGCCGTCGCAAGCACGAGGGAGATGACCCGCACGGACACCGGAGACAGCGGCTCCATGACGGTCTGCGCAATGAACATCCCGCCATGCGCCGTCAAATCGGCGGTGGCACGCTTGCGGAGATCCTCCCATACAACAGGCACCAATTCAGAGCCTCGAACAGCAGGGTCTTCGACCCATTCGACAAGCTCCCGTTCAACAAGTTCAGGGGCTTCGTCAGGGTTTTTAACGGATGACGAGGATGGATTTGACGAAGCGGCGGATGAGGAAAATCCTGTTACGGAAGCCGACCGGAGAGCATCCATCCGCTCCCGCAGTTCCGGCGTCAGTTCCACAAGAGTGGCAAAATGTTGCATTGCCGCGGTGTAGCGCTGCGCGCGCTCCACATATCCGCGGCGGGCGCACACGCGCACGACATCCTCTATGACGCTGAGGACCGCGGCGAAGAACGACTGAGAGCCAGCCTCCGAAAGACCCACTCCCACATCGTCCTCCCACCGGGAGAACGTAGACGCGGCAAGTGCCTGCGGAAGGAAATCCGAACGGGGAAAAGACAAGCGATAGGCCGCGCGCGCGTCCGCGGAAAGGGCGCCGGGCGGCAGGAGCGCCGACGCGTGATCGCGGAAGGCAGGATGGAAGAGGGCGAGGAGCGCCCCTTCCTCTTCCAGAAACAGGAAAGGAAACAGCGCGGCACGATCGAGTGGCGCATCCTGCACCTGTGCGAGCAGCGACGGGACGATGCGATATCCGTCTTCCGAAGCCAGCGCGGCCGACGCAACAGCATCCCGCGTCATGCGCGCGACGGGCCGGCCGCGCGCGATCTGGCGGGCCAGCGCCGCAAGATATCCCATCGTCACCGCGTCTTCGCGCCGCCGCCGCGCGGCGGGAAGGCGCAAAACATCGGGAAAAACGAGGGGCGCCTGCCATCGCGCGCTATTTGCAGAAGACGAACTTTCGCGGAGCTCCTGCAGGCGCGCATAGTGGAACGCGGAAGGGGTCGGGAGAAGGGCGCCTTGCACATCGCTCCGCCACTGGAAGCCGACGGGCACGATGGACACGGCGTCTCCTTCCCGCACGAGCACCGGCGTCGTCAGGGCCGCAACGGAAACATGACCAGTGGGCTCTGAAACAGTGAAAGCCCCGTGCATCCCATACAATGAAAAGGTATCCCGATGGACGGTGATCATCCCATCATCCTGGAAGAGGATATCTTCTCCCTTCCTGGAAGAGACCTCTGGAGGAACCTCGGGGACAGGCAATGAAAAGAAGGACGAAAAGACCACTACGGAGAGAAATAATGGCAAAATAACCAAGTGCCGATGGCAGAGCCGAGACGCTGTGACGGTACCGGAATTTGGCATAAATCTGCTTATTATACCAGAAAAGAAAACTCCTGCCTACCATCGCTTCAAGCTCTGAGCCATTCTGCTCGAGTGCAGCGCGATGCGGTTCGGATTCATCGCGCAAACGAGAGCTGGATGGTGAAGAGCGAAGAGGAATTCCTTTAACCCCCTCTCCTGCATCCCTGCCTGCCGGCAGGCAGGCTCTCCCCAAGGGAGAGGAAGGAGTCCATTACGATACAATCAGGTATATGCGCATTCTCGGCATCGACCCCGGCATCGCCACAATCGGCCTCGGCACCATCGAGATGACAGATTCCTCAAACATCCAGGCAACGGATTGGCTCACGATCAGAACAAAACCGATACCACTCCCCGAGCGCCTCAAGGAGATTGCCGCTGATCTCGCAACATTCCTCAAAGAAACGCACCCAGACCTTGTCGTCATCGAAAAGCTCTTCTTCGCGCGGAACGAACGGAGCGCCATGGATGTGGCACATGCGCGGGGAGTCATCATCGCGGCAGCGGCACAGCAGGGATGCCCCATTCTCGAGCCCACCCCTCTCCAGCTGAAACTCGCCATCACGGGCAATGGGCGCGCGACGAAAGAGGAAATGCAACGCATGCTCCTCCATCTCCTGCACTTGAAGGAAATACCAAAACCCGATGACGCGGCGGACGCCCTGGCTCTCGCATTCTACGGAACGCTGCACACGTTCGCCCCCCTCCTCGCCGTTACGCCTTCGCGAACCTGTCCGCCTCCTACCTGCCACTGTTCTCCAAGCACATCCTGAGGCACATGCGTGGCAGTAATGAACACCTGGAATGCGGAAAGCATGGGTAAAATCATCTGCTGATGCTCAATATCGAGTTCCGAAAAGAGATCGTCGAGGAGGACGACGGGCTTCTCCAGTCGACGGAGTTCCAGGTACGCAGTGGAGAGAAGGAGAAGAGCAAGGAAGACCAGACGCTGTTCGCCGCGCGACGCAAACGTTACGAGATCCCGCCCCTGCACTTCAATGCGCCAATCTTCGCGGTGGACACCGACGGTGGTCGACCGCAGCAAGGCATCCCGCGCGCGGGATGCCTGGAGGCGCGAGAGGTATTCCTGCTCCAGAGCCGAAGAGTCCCGCTCCGTCGTTGCCCGCACGAAACGAAACAGGACGTCAGACCAGGAAAGCCCAACACTCGCCAATTCCCGCAGAAACGTCAGTTGCAATGTTTCCAAAAGCTCCAGGCGCGCAAGGGTAATGGCGCCGCCGAGGCGCGCGAGCTCCTGTTCCCACGGGAGGAATTCCGCCGCCGACGGGAGCGGTGAGCGCCTCAAAAGTCCATTGCGCTGATGAAGGACCCGCCGATACCGGAGAAGCTGCGGGAAGTACCATGGACACACCTGCGTGAGAATGCGATCGAGAAAACGGCGGCGAAGAGCGGGGGGACCGCGGAAGAGGTGCAGATCATCCGGCAGGAAAACGGTAACGGGAAAACGCCCGAGGAACTTCCCGAGAGTAACCTTACTGTCGCGGAGAAAATACGCCGCGCACGGGGGCTGCGACTCATGCACCATCTCAAAGCTCGTCTCCCGACCCTGATCGCCTTGCCCTTCGCCGCGCACGCGAAAAAAGGAGGAACCCCAGTGTCCCAAATGCGCCATGCGCACCCCCCTGCACGAACGCCCGAGACCAAGCAGGGCGATGGCTTCCAACACATTCGTTTTACCGGCCCCATTCGGCCCGATGAGAAAATGTATCCCTCCGGAACAGGAAAAACGGAGCGCGGGATAGCTCCGAAAATTCTCGAGGGTAAGGGAGAGAAGACGCACAGAAAAAACGAGGGCTGGGGGTAGGGCTAGGGAACAACATGGGAAAGATGCTGCTGCGCTTCCTGCACAAGGCGCCGCACAAAATCCTCATACACCGGACGACGGATGTACCGGGAAAGGTGTTCCGAAGAAACCCACGAAAATCCGTTGATCTCCTTCTGATCCACCGTCACCTGCGCATCTCCTTTCGCCACGGCAAACACATAGGAAATTTTCTGCCCACGGACATTATCCGGCCGGAAGCGGCGGTACGAGGGAGGGAAATCGTACTGGTACACCTCCCGGCTCTTCCCAATCACGACAACCCCAGCAATATCCGCCTCTTCTTTGAGCTCCCGAAGCGCCGCTGTCTCCGCATCTTCCCCGTCCTCTATCCCTCCCTGCGGGAGCTGCCACGCATCGCGCTTCCTCGGCTTATGGAGAAGGAGAACCTCATGTCCTCCCCCTACCACCTCCCGCAAGAGCACCACCGACGCCGCCTGCCGATAGACCTCTTTTTTCACCGTCATCGTCACCAACTATACATCTCCAAGCACACCAACCGAATTCTATCTTGGACATGGAACTGGACAGCACGGAGCGCAGACCGACACGGTTCGGATTTGTCGGGCAAGCGAGTGCTGCCCGGTTCCATGGCTCAGTCTGAATGCCGTTCCTCTTTCAGCTTCACCGGCACCCGCTTCCGACACACGGAACAGTATTTCTCCACTTTGTGCTCCTTCCATCCGACCCCCTTGCTGTTCTGCTTATGCAACCGGACCGTCCCAATCCGATTTTGGGATTCGGGACAAAAAACAGCAAAGACGGTACGCTTTCCTCTGGGCATACAGGGATAGTACGCAACCGAAGCAACCGAAGCAACCGAAGATACCGAAGAAAACAACCGATCGTCGGTTTCCTCGGTTACGTCGGTTTCCTCGGTTTCTCCCAAGCTTGGAGATACTTAAACACACTATTCGCCGCAACCGTCGCCTCTCCCGCGGCCGTCGTGAATTGCGCGAAATAGTTGCTGTTTGTCGTGAGGTCCCCCGCCGCGAAGATGCCGGGAACCGTGGTGGCCTGGGCGGCATCAACATTGACATAACCCTTCGCATCGAGAGCGCAACCGGCGCCCTTCGCAAGATCTGAAGCAGGATCCGCACCGACCTCGATGAAAACACCATCGAGGGGGAGAATATCCTTGCCATCGAAAGGGTTGTCGAGACGCACGCCGGTGACCTTCCCCTCCCCAAGAATCTCGACAACATTCCGCTCCAATACCAAAACGACATTTTCCCGAGACCGCACGCGATCCACCCAATAAGGCTCCGCGCGAAATTCCCTCCGGCGATGAATCATGTACACCCTCCTCGCCACTTGGGCGGCAATCGCCGCCCCCTCGACCGCAGAGTCCCCTCCCCCAACCACCGCCACATCTTTTCCCTTGTAAAAATACGCATCGCACGTCGCGCAGTACGTCACACCCTTCCCTGCGAACTTCCGCTCCCCCGGAACGCCGGGATGCCGCTTCTTTGTTCCCAGTGCAAAAATGACCGTCCGCGCCTCCACCACCTCCCCACTTTGGAAAGTAAGACGGAAAGCCTTCTGACGAATGTCACCCTGAGCAAAGTCGAATGGGTCAATACGCTCAACCCTCGCAAGTCGATGGGTCACACCTTCAAAACTCAGCGCATGTTTCTTGAAATTTTCCATGAGATCCGCGCCGGTGATATGAACAATCCCCGGCCAATCCCCCACTTCCGCCGCCGCCATCCCCATCCCCCCCTCCTCCGCTCCAATGATGATCGTCGAAAGCTTGTAGCGGGCGCAGTAAATCGCCGCGGTGTAACCCGCGCACCCCAAACCGATGATCGCAACATCAACCATCCAAGGAGATATTAGCACGGACGCCGCACGCCGCCAGAATCGCGCACGGTTGCGAGGATGCTCTTAATGGCAACGGCATACGCCGCCTGACGGAACGTCACCCCATCGCGCACCGCCTCCTCCCGGACACGCTCGTACCCCGCGAGAATTTTCTCCTCGAGCTCCTTCTTCACCCGCGCCCGCGGCCACTGTCCTCCACTCTTATTGAGCACCCATTCGTAGTAGCTCCCGATGACGCCGCCGGCATTCGCGAGAACGTCGGGGATGACCGTGATGCCCCGCTCCCGGAGAATATGATCCGCCTCCGGCGTCGTCGGATCGTTGGCAAGCTCCAGGACATACTTCGCCCGAATCCTCGCCGCGTTCGCCGCGGTGATGACATTGCCAACGGCAGCGGGAATGAGCACGTCGCAGGGGAGCTCCAGCAAATCCTCATTCGTGATGAATTGCATGTGATTCGCCTTCGGATGTTCCCGCGAACAATCCCCGGACACAGAACCCGTGCGCTCCGCGACGCTCTGGACGATTTTCGGGCAAATCTCATCTGGAGAATAGACACCACCGCACACATCGGAAACAGCGATGAGACGGTAATCATCATGCACTAGATTCGCCATATTCCCTCCGACATTGC
>CAZWCH010000056.1:0-6263 GCA_964632925.1 uncultured Candidatus Peribacteria bacterium | reverse complement strand
GGGACAAAGCGATTTCGGGAATCACAGGAGGGGCACTCATCACAAAAACGACGGAGAGTACCCAGCGATCAATTGCTGCAGAGCCAGGCTGCATGAGTGCAGACCGACGCAGCTTCGGAATTCGTCGGGCAAACGAATGCTGCCTGGCGAAGCAGCAGAAATCATACGTTTTCCGCCTCCTCCTCTATCCCCTCCTCTACTACATCGCCCGCCCCATCTACGGCATCGGTATCGGCAAGCTCATCCTCTGGCTTGCAGCAAAACTCGGCCTCCTCGTCCCCATTGTCACAAAGAAGGAAAAGGGGGGACAAATGGACACGACACTCCACACAATTCCAAATGCCTGCGCCGCCCTCGCCCTCTCACAACTCAAAAAACTCCAGGAGATCAACGACCACCGTCGCATGCTCACGAAGTTCTACATGCAAGCATGTAAGGATCGAGGATGGCGAGTACTGGAAGGAATCACCGAAGACCTCCCACTGCAGAAGTTCCCGTTGTTTATTCCCTCCCCCTTGGGGGGAGGGTTAGGGAGAGAGGGTAGAGGAATTCCTTTGACCCCCTCTCCTGTATCCTCTCCCCAAGGGAGAGGAAAACAAGTAACCACCGCCGACTCTATCCGCAGCTTCCTCAGGCGTCGCAACATCCACCTCTCCGACGGCTGGACCGGCTGCACCATTTGCCCGCCATCGGCAGAAGAGATTGCCGCCAGCATCCTCTCCCTCCCGACGCATCCGACCATGACAGTGAAACAAGGGAAAAAACTCATGGGATACCTGGACAAATACCGAGAGACCTCATGAGAAGGAGGTAGAATCCCCCCGTGCTCACCGTAACCGAAGCCAACGACCGGGTGGCCTGGAACTCCTTCCTCTCCTCTCAAAAGTTCCGCCCATTCCTCCAGAGCTGGGAGATGGGAGAGGTATACCGGGAAATAGGACAAGAGCCCGTGCGACTCGAGATTCGCGACGACGGAGAGATCGTCGGCATTTGCTTTGGACATATCGTGCCTGCGAGACGGGGAAGGCACCTCAGTATTCCGTATGGACCCGTGATGAGCTTTCAGGTGTCAGGTGTCAGGTATCAGGAAGCTCTCACTGCCCTTACTACAACACTGGCTGGTATAGCGCAAAAAACTGGCTGCTCGTTTATACGCCTCTCTCCATTCTGGACAAAAACAACAAACTCAATTCTCAATTCTCAATTCTCAATTCTCAATTCCCCTCTCCACCTCCTCGCTGAACACCTCTGGTACCTCCCACTGGTCGCGCCGGATCCGTGGGCCAACCCGTGTCACACTGAGCCTGTCAAAGTGTCGACATACGTTGGCAACGGTATCCTTCGACGAGCTCAGGATGACACGTTGCCGAGAACCGAGGAACAAATTTTTAAATCCATGCGTGCAACCTCTCGCAACCTCATTCGCCGAGCGGAGAAGGAGGGCGTGACGATCACAGTCTCCGACGACCCCATCCGCGACCTTCCCCTTTTCCTCACTCTTCACGACGAAACACGCAAACGCCACGGCTTCACCCCGTACACCGATGCCTTCTTCCAGACCCAAGTAAAGCATTTCCTAGGCCCCAGGCCCCAGGCCCCAGGCCCCAAGCCCTCCTGCTCCCTCTACCTCGCCCACTACAAAAACGAGGTTATCGCCTCCTCCATCCACGTGCACTTTGCTGGCGAAACGAGCTATCACCATGGCGCGAGCACGGAGAGATTCCGGAATATCCCCGCAAGCTACCTCCTGCAGTGGCACGCCATCCGGGATGCATTGGCACGCGGTGATCACATCTACAACTTCTGGGGTATTGCTCCGCCGCCACGCGATGGGCAGGAAATTTTTACGCAGGAAAAGCAGCCAAAGAAGTCACGGGATATTCCCTTATCGCCCTGCGTAAAAATTTCCTGCCCAGCACGACATCCGTTCGCCGGAGTCACATTATTCAAAACCGGATTCGGAGGAAGGTTTCTTGAGCTCCAGCACTGCATGGATATTCCCCTCTCGCCCACTTATTACCTTACTCGCGGATTCGAGATATTGCGGAGGTGGCGACGGGGCTTCTAGCGCGAAGCCAGGCGGCACGGAGCGCAGACCGATGCAGTTCGGATTCATCGGGCCAGCGAGTGCCGCCTGGCGCAGCACGGCAAACAAAAAAATCGTATACTTCCATCATGCCAAAACAGCAGAGCACAGAAAAAGAACCCGCTCACATAAAAGAGACCGTCGAGCAGAAACTCGACCGCATCGCAGAATCGCTCCGCCGTCTCGACCGGCGCGACAAAATTCGTACGTCGTGGATGACTGTCCGCAGCATCATCGGCATAATCCCCATCCTCGCCATCATCGGCAGCGCCGTATACGTGTATTGGAAACGGGAAGACTTCTTCCAGAGCTTCACAAAATCCATCGTCACGCAAGTACAAAAACCAGAGACACTTCTCAAGCAACTGGAACAGTTTCTTCGATAATCCAAAACTCTGAGCCATCCGGCTCGAGCGCTGCGCGAAGCAACTTCGGAATTCTTCGCACGAGCGAGAGCCTGGATGGCGAAGAGAACGATCAGTTCCCCTTTGCCATCCGCACCACGTCTTCGGCCGTCATCCCCTTTCCAATGAGATAGCTCGGGAGCCGTAAGAATTGAGACCGCGTGAACGTGCGCTCGGGCACGGAACCGACGCCGAGGAGATAGCCCGCCTTCGCCGCATGCTGCGTCACGCGCTCATTCACGCCCCCTGAAGGATAGAGAACGGCAAAGATGGTCTTCTTCGTGAGATCTTCCAGAAGCCTGCGGCTCTGAAGGAACTCCGCGTCGAGCTGGGAATCCGTGAGGGACCGGAGATCCTCGCCCGTGTGTCCGCCGGACTGCAAATCGAACCCGTTCGCCAGAAGCGTGAGGAGCATCTTCTCCGTCACGCCGGCAAGCCCGACGTGCTTCGTCGGGAGAAAGAGCGTCG
Source organism: uncultured Candidatus Peribacteria bacterium (assembly GCA_964632925.1). Classification (GTDB taxonomy): domain Bacteria; phylum Patescibacteriota; class Gracilibacteria; order Peribacterales; family Peribacteraceae; genus 01-FULL-54-110. The sequence continues at coordinate 3,305 of CAZWCH010000056.1, read as the reverse complement.
CACGGACGCCGACGGAGGAAAGGGCATCGGAGACTTCGCGAACACTCTCCCCCGTCACCCCGGAGAGAGCGAGGAGAACGCCGCGCGGAGGCAGGCGCACGTCGCGCTTCTCCTGGTGAAGGAGAATATCGTAGAATTCCCGGAATGTGAGGAACGTCATCCCCTGCCCCCGCAGCGTTTCTGCATGGGAGATGAGGGCATCAAGAGCGTCGGGGTCCGCGAGGGAATAATGAAGAACAGGCAATGTGTATGCATCCTGCCGCACCAAGAAATTTGGAAGGAACGGCGAGAGATACTGGCGCGCGACATACCCCTCCCTCCCTTCAAAGGGAATCCGCGCCCATACCGGATCCATGCTGATGGGCCGAATGAGTGCCTGCCCGGCAAGCTCCCCCAGTTTTTCACTCTGTTGGTCCGGAGAGCGCCGCACGTTGACAAAGCCAAAATCTACGAAGTAAAGGCCGTCGAACGCCTTCTTCTCTGTGGGCAGCATGGCATCCGTCGTCAGACGAGCAAGGTAACGCTGCGCCACAAATCCCTCCTTGCCATCGGCAAGCTTCACATACGCCCATGCGGCGTCCGTAAACTCGATGAGCGTCACTGCATCGCCCTGGACCAGCCTCCGCACAATCGAAGCGGTCACGCGCGGCTCCGTGCGAACATTGAGGAACGCATTGGTCACCCGGTATACCCCTGCTTCCACGGCAGTGTCCGCCCGCATTTTCTCATAGGCATCCTGAAGGGAAAGATGCACCGCCCCGTCATCCGCAGGAACCGCATCAAGCGGCTCGAGATATGGAACGCCCAGCGAACCGGTCCCCGATGCGCCGGAACGCGCCCGTTGCGCCAACTCACGGAAGCGCACGACGTCTTCGGCGGTAAAGGTGAATTCTTCTTCGACATCATCCGGCCCTTGCACATTCGAACAACCGGAGAGCGCGACTGCGGCGCAGAGGCATAGCGCAAGGAACGGGAGAGACCGACGACGGAACGGCGACAGAGACATAGAATAAGAGGGAATACTACATGCACTCGGGAACACGGAGCGTCAGAAGCTCGGCCCCCGCGCGAAGAACAGAGGCCGTACAGGCAGTGAGAGACAGACGCACTGCGCGGACGGGCGGCGGCGCCGTGAGGATCGGATCAGCATTATAGAAGGCATTATACGCCTGGCAAAGCTGATACAAATACTGACAGAGCGTGTGCGGCATGTGACTGTCCCGCGCTTCTTGAAGAACAAGGGGAAACTGCAGGAGACGCACCGCAAGAGAACGCTCTCTATGTGTCATGGATGAGGCCGCCGCACCGCCACCCTCCTCCCCGGCCCTGCGGAGCACCGATCGCGCACGGGCATGGGTGTATTGGAGATACGGAGCGCTGTTCCCGTCAAAATTGAGGAACTTCTCCCAGTCGAAGACAATATCCATCTTCCGGTTCTGGCTGAGGATACCGTACACGAGAGCGCCGGTACCCATCATGTCCGCCAAAGTTTCACAATCGTCGGTCTGAATAGCGTCGCGATGCCGATCGATGACCTTGCGCGCACGGTCCACGGCTTCATCGAGCACGCTCTCCAGTCTGAGGACGGTGCCTTTCCGCGTGCTCATGTTCGCATCCGCAAAGCGCATGCGGCCGAAAACGACATGCTCCAGGCGCGGCGCCTCCCAGCCGAGCTTCCCTACCGTGGCGAAGAGTTGCCGGAAATAGAGCTGCTGCGCTCTGTCCACGACATACAGGATCGCCTGCGGATGATACGTATCGGTACGGTACCGGATCTGCGCGAGATCGCGCGTTGCGTACAACGTCGCGCCATCGCCCTTCTGAATAAGAAATGGAGGCAGTGCTGATTCTTCCGGAAATTCGGCGATGAGCGCGCCGCCCCCGCCGACCACAAACACACCCTTCCGCTTTCCTTCCCCCAACCCCGGCGCCCCTCTCTCCTCATAGAAACTCTCCCCGATATCGGTATCGAACCGCACGCGCAAGCGCTGGTAGAGAGCGGTCAACGACGACTTCGTCACCGCGACAACGCCGCTCCAAAACGCACGGAGTTCCTCGTCACCCTGCTCCAGCCTTCGGAACGCTTCCCGACCGGCCGCTTCGAGCGCAGGATCGGTTGCCGCTTCCGCATGAAAGCGGACATACAACTCCAGGAGTTCATCTAACGTCCACGTCCGCACGTCCCTCTTTCCCCCCCACCGCATCCACGCAACGGCGAGCTTCCCGAATTGCGTTCCCCAGTCGCCGATGTAGTTCCATCCAATGACCGGGGCCCCCGCATGACGATAAAGATTACAAAGAACCTGGCCGATGACGGTGCTCAACAGGTGGTGCACGCCGAGAGGCTTGGCAATGTTCGGTTGCGAATAGTCGATGATCACCGGAGCGCAGCGACGGGGGGAGCTTGGCACGCACGCTTGCCGCACGCCATCGAGCTCTTGCAACAGGAAGGCCGGCGTAAGCCACACATTGACGTAGCCCACCCCCGCGACGGCGCAGCGTTCGACGCCGGGACATTTCTGCACTTCCGCAGCGAGACGAGCGGCAATCACCGCAGGAGGCAGACAAAGATGCCGCGCGAGGGAAAGAGCAATCGGCGTGGCGACATCGCCATGTTCCGACGGGGGAAATTCCCAAGGAATATCCGCCTCCTTCACTCCCCATTCCCGGTGAAGGAATGCCGCGAGAGCCTCCGTGAGCGCCGTGCAGAGAGCCATGAATGAACAACGCGAACTATAGCATGAGAACAGACACTCGCAGCCACCCGTCTGTCGCTCTACAATGCAACGGTGCCTCCCGCCCTGAGCGTTCTCACCGCCGTCTCCCTCTACCTCCTCCTGCTCAGCGGATGCCGTTCGCCGTCAAAACCGCAAGAAGAACAGAAACCGCACACGGCGCGGGATGCGACGGTGTACAGCGTCATTGTCGCGCGGACGCTCGCCGCCTCCGCGCCAACATCCAGACCGAGCGCACCCCTCGGCATCCACATCAGCATGTACCTCAGCGCAGCGGAAATCCCCGTCCGCGGGGCGCTGGACAGCATCGCTGTCCTCGCTCCCCTTGCGCGGTCTCCCGCAACCGCCACGGCCCCCTTCGCCACCATCCAAATGCTGGGCACCCTGGTGCAAACGAACATCGCCGAGGCTATGAATATCGCTCCGGATCGTGGAGATGTCCTCAACCGCCACGTCGCCCTTCTCCGCCAAACATTGCAAGACGCGCAGAGAGATCGAGAGCACCTCGAGGAAAGCCAGCGCCAACTGTTGGAAAAGGAACGCGACCAACGGAACGCCATTCGCACACTG
>CAZWCH010000055.1:0-6309 GCA_964632925.1 uncultured Candidatus Peribacteria bacterium | reverse complement strand
CTAGGGAGAGGGGGTAGAGGAATTCCTTTGACCCCCTCTCCTGTATCCTCTCCCCTAGGGAGAGGAATCCCACCCCACCACTATGCCCCTGAGAATTGGCATCGTAGGATTGCCCAATGTCGGCAAATCGACGCTCTTCAATGCGCTGACACGGAGTCGGCAGGCTGCTGCCGCGAACTACCCATTCTGCACGATCGATCCGAACATCGGGGTCGTCGAAGTGCCCGATGAGCGGCTGGCCAAGCTTGCCGCCATCGTCCACCCGGAAAAAATAATCCCCGCAACGGCGGAATTCGTGGATATCGCCGGGCTCGTCCGCGGGGCGAGCAAGGGGGAGGGGCTCGGAAACAAGTTCCTCAGCCACATTCGCGATGTCCATGCCGTCTGCGAAGTCATCCGATTCTTCGAGGGAGGAGACGTTCTCCACGTCGAAGGGGCCACCGACCCGAAACGCGACCGCGAGATCCTCGAAACGGAGCTCACCTTGAGCGATCTCGATGTCCTCAACCGTCGCATTGATACCATCGCGGGAGCGGCGCGGACAGGGAACATCGAGAAGCAGGAGGAACTCGTCCTTGCGGAGAAGATGAAAGCGGCATTGGAACAAGGGATCCTTGCACATGCGGTCCCCTTCGATGAAGAGGAGCGCGCTGTCGTCCTTTCCTGGAACCTCCTCACCGGGAAACCGATCCTCTATGCAGCAAATGTTTCCGAAGAACAACTGAAAGATTTCGATGTGGACACAGCGCGGCAAGTACTCGCACTGCCTCCAGGGAACATTGATATCATCCCCATCTCTGCAAAATTGGAAGAGGAGCTCCAGGACCTCCCCCCGAACGAAGGGAAGGCGCTTCTCCTGGAACTTGGGGTGACCTCTTCCGGTCTCGATCAATTGGTAGCGGCTGCCTACGCGCTCCTTGGCTACATCTCCTTCTTCACCGCCGGACCGAAAGAGGTGCGAGCATGGACGGTCGCAAAAGGAACGAAAGCGCCGCAGGCCGCCGGTGTCATCCACACGGACTTCGAAAAAGGGTTCATTCGGGCGGAGACTATCGCGTACGACGATTTCATCCGTTCCGGCGGCGAACAGGGAGCGAAAGAAGCTGGAAAACTCCGCATCGAGGGAAAGGACTATGTCATCCAGGACGGCGACGTGATGCACTTTCGGTTTAATGTCTAATCCCCTCTCCCTAGCCCCTCACCTCAATCCTCTCCCGCGGGGAGAGGAAGAAAAATCCTCTCCAATAAGGGCTCCGGCAAATTCGCTGAACACGGCTTTTGTTCGCGGAAAAGTTGAACAAATTTTTTGTGACTGAAATACGAATGTGTTCAACTTTTCCTTCATATGCAAGGGCTCTTTTCAATTTTCCCCTTGTGAAGATATTCGCGATGATTAGGATGTGGGGCACCCCGTTCCCCATGAAAGTCTTCCTCTTCGTCGCCCTCTTCGGCTCCCTGTTCATCGCGTTCTGAGCGTGCTCCACAACGGAGCTCCCATTTGACTATCGCCATCCTCTCTTGATAGATTGTTTCTGATGTCGAGAGGTGTTCCCCTGCAGGAAGTCTTTCCGGGGTGCTTTATTCCCACCCATCAGGGATCGTGCGACTACCTTGCCGATTGTGTTCAGGAAGCGAGGACATACGATGAATTCTTGTTGGCTCTCCAGATGACTGAGCAGTATGTGTCTTCTGACACTCGTACAAACCTCCGGAGTCTCCTTTCCCTTCCGCCGTACCAGCAGGAAGGCAGTATTGGCCCGGAAAATACAGCACATAAAGAATGGCAACAGCAAATCAACATCGCTGGGGTGGCAGCTCTCATCCGCAGTGCTCCACCGCCTGCCCACCGGCATCAACCCAGCAATGCCAACCGCCTCCGGACGTAGCTCCGCCAATTCAGCAAAAGTTCAGGGTGATGCATTTAACTACATCCAGAGGTAGCACCACAATCGCTGCAGAGCTCGCAGGAACCATTCCGCCGCATGCGCGTGCTTCCGCATGCGGTGCAGATCGACCCTGTGAACCCCTGAATTTTAGCCTGTGCCACGCGATCCGGAATTGCCCCGTCCAACTCCTCTTCCACGAGAATTTTTTGCGGCGCCGCTCCTTCATCGACAATCGGTAAATGCATAGCAAAAGCATCCCTGCTCTTCGAGCCATCCCGGTACGCCCTCTCCACCAGCTCCGCATTGTGGAACTTCGTCGCCTTTTCTTTGGGAAGGAACTTCAGCGCGAGCCAGCGTGCAATGTAATCCATAATACTCTTCGCAAGAGGGATTTCCGCGTTGGTCGTCATACCCATCGGCTCAAAGCGCTTATGGATGAGCTTCTCACAGATCACTTCCAACGGAACGCCGTACTGGAGGTTGAGGGACAGGCTGAGCGCCAGGGTGTCCATGACGCCGGAGAGTGTTGAACCATCCTTGCTCATCGTAATGAAGATCTCCCCGGGGCTGCCATCCTCGTACATCCCCACGTGAATGTAGCCGTCGAGTTCCCCGATGCTGAACTTATGTGCAATGGCCATGCGCTCCGACGGCAGTTTTCGCCGACGTGGCACCTCTTTGAGGACGATGCGCTCTTTCACCGCCGCCCGAGGCCCTTCCTGCTGCTCCTTCTTCTCCGCTTCCAGAGACGCGGAGAGCACCTGGCTGAGCTTGGAACCATCACGATAGAGAGCATTGGCCTTGAGTCCCAGCTTCCAGCCGAGGAAGTACGCCTTCTTGACGTCTTCGACCGTCGCCTCTTTCGGCAAGTTGATCGTCTTCGAGATTGCGCCGGAAATGAACGGCTGCACCGCCGCCATCATGCGGATATGGCCTTCCGCCGCAATGCAACGCTTCCCGGTTTTTCCACACCGGGCGGCGCAGTCGAAAATCGGCACATGCTCCGGCTTCAGATGCGGCGCGCCTTCGATGGTCATCCGGCCGCAGATCACCGTGTTCGCCTCGTCGATTTCCTCTCGCGAAAACCCCAAGTGCCGGAGAACGTTGAAGGAGGCATCGTGCATGCTCTCCGTAGGCACGCCCATGCGGCGCAGAGCTTCTTCTCCCACGATCCACGGACTGAAGGCATACGGCAGCTCGAACACCTGAGGGAGCGCCGCCTCCACGCGCGCTATATCCGCATCGGTGCATCCCTTCGCCTGCAGCGCTTCGCGATTCACGTGCGGAGCCCCTTCCAGGGAAAGCGTTCCCGCGACGAAGCGCATGATGTCCCTGATCTCCTCCCCGCCGTACCCCAGCACACGGAGCGCCGGAAGAACCGATTGATTCACGATCTTCATCGACCCCCCGCCGGCAAGCTTCTTGAATTTTACAAGCGCAAAATCCGGCTCGATGCCCGTGGTATCACAATCCATGAGCAAGCCGATCGTCCCCGTCGGGGCAATCACGCTCACCTGCGCATTGCGGTAGCCATGGCGTTCCCCCATCGCGAGCGCCCGGTCCCAGCATTCCTTCGCAACTTCCAGAAGGTCGTTCGGGCATTCGTTCTGATCAATGCCGATCGGCGGAATATGCAATCCCTCGTACTCTTTCGCCGGAACGGCGTACGCCGCCCGCCGATGATTGCGCATCACCCGCAACATCGGTTCCCTGTTCCGCGCAAAGCCGGAAAAAGGTCCCAGATGCCGCGCCATTTCCGCAGACGTGGCATACGCCTCGCCGGTGAGAATGGCGGCGAGCGCCGCGGCGATGGCGCGGCCGCGGGCAGAATCGTACGGGATCCCCATGTGGAGGAGGAGCGCGCCGAGATTCGCATACCCAAGCCCGAGCGTCCGGAACATGAAGCTGAGGCGCGCGATCTCCTTGCTCGGAAACTGCGCCATGAGGACGGAAATCTCGAGCACGATCGTCCAGAGGCGGATGGCATGCCGGTACGTTGCGAGGGAGAATGTGCCGCGCTCGTCGTCGAAAAACTTGAGAAGATTGACGGATGCGAGATTGCATGCGGTGTTATCGAGAAACATGTACTCGCTGCAGGGATTGCTCGCGCGGATGAGACCATCCGCAGGACACGTGTGCCAGTCATTGATCGTCGTGTCGTACTGCACCCCCGGATCTGCGCAGAGTTGCCGCGCCGGGGGCGTCCGTACGGGCAGAGCCTCCCTCCCCTCCTCCGCCGCTTTCTTCCGTTCCGTACGCCAGTACAGGCTCCACTCCCGATCTCCCTCCAGCGCTTCAAAAAACGCATGGGGAATGCGCACGGAATTGTTGGAATTCTGACCGGAAACCGTCTGGTACGCCTCCCCGTTGAAGTCCGTTTCGTATCCCGCGCGCACGAGGGCCGCCACTTTTTTCTCCTCGTTCATTTTCCAGTCGATAAACGCCTCGATATCCGGATGATCGCAGTCGAGACAGACCATTTTCGCCGCCCGGCGCGTCGTGCCGCCCGACTTGACGGCGCCCGCGGACCGGTCACCGATGCGCAGGAAACTCATGAGCCCCGAACTCTTCCCGCCTCCCGACAGCGGCTCCCCGGCCCCCCGGAGCGTCGAAAAGTTCGTTCCCGTGCCGGAACCGTACTTGAAAATGCGCGCTTCACGGACCCAGAGATCCATGATCCCCCCCTCATTCACGAGATCGTCATCGATGGAGAGGATGAAACACGCGTGCGGCTGGGGATGGCTGTAGGCATCGGGGCTCCTGCGCGCCTCTCCGGTGTCCGGATCGCAGTAGTAATGCCCCTGGGCCGGCCCCGTGAGACCATACGCATAGTGTAGCCCCGTATTGAACCATTGCGGGCTGTTGGGAGCGACCATCTGACGAACGAGCATGGCGCTGATTTCGTCCTCAAAGGCCTGGGCATCCTGCGGCGTCGCAAAGTACCCTTCCTGCTGCCCCCAATGACGCCAGCACCCCGCCATGCGCCGGATGACCTGCTTGACGCTGCGTTCCGGGCCAAGCCGCACCTCGCCATTCTCATCGCGCAGCAGATTCCCCTGGTCGTCCGTCTGCGGCACGCCCGCTTTCCGAAAATATTTGCTCACGACGATATCCGTCGCCACCTGCGACCAGCCGACCGGCACTTCCGCTCCGTGCATTTCAAAGACGACGGAGCCATCGGGATTCGTGATACGGCTGGTCCTCTTCTCGTACGCAACCTCCTCCAGCGGATCGCTTCCCGGCGTCGTGAACATGCGTGGAATGCCCATCCCGCCGCTGCGCTGTTTGGACAAAGAACGGCATCCCGCGGGAGAATTCGCCGCAGCGGCGACGCCCTCGGGAAGATCCTGAAGAGCATTGATGCGGGATGCGGCTGAGGACGATACCATCACCATACCATAGGCCTTTTGCATCGCCGGTAACAAGTGCGGGATGCAGGGGGAGGCGCATCCTGCCAGAGGAGCCAGAGGAGTGCAAAAAAATTCCGGAACACTCTTCACAATCTGTCGCAAGACCACAGACTTCGCATGTCTGTACAGTCAAAATTGATCAGCACGGGCCATGCGCCTCTCCAGTTTTCGCACGATGTAATCCCTCACGGCGGGAATGAACCTCCCAGGGAGCCCGCGCGCGCACTCACGTTCCGCCTGTTGGAGAATTCGGCAAAGTTGCTCACCATTCCACCCCGCATGCTCCGTCATCTCATAGAGGATACTCCCGATGGCAGCCTCTTGGAGTTCCCCCTCGCTCATAATGTGACCCGCACGCTCGGCATCGTGAGAAGACGAAAAGGCTGGATGAGCCTCCCACTGCGGCACCCAGCGAAGGCCGCGCCCGATGCGATGCCCTGTTGCCCTCATCCCACGGAATGCGGTCATCTCGCAAGCAAAAGCGGGGAATGTCGGGGAACCAAGGTACATGTGCCCCGGAACAACCACTGCATGGAGAGGGACGTCGTGCCGTGATGCACAGTGGAGCGCGACGAGGCAGAGGAGATCGCAGTCGAGATGGTACGCAGCTCCTAGAGGACGCGGGTGTGCCGGATCCACCGCATTGGCGAGGGATCCTTCTGGATAGTAAAAACACCCCGAGTGTCGGAGTTCTGCTGCAATAACACTCGCATAATGGAGAAGACTCTCTGGATTCTCCCCGGCCAGCCGGAGGGTATCTTTCACAGAGTCATGCCCATGGGCCTCTTTCGTCCGCACCGCCACTTGATCCGCAATGTTATCCGCAATCGTACAGAGCTCCGCCACATAAGCGCACCGCTCCGGCGTCAGCCGCACCTCCTCCTCCGCAAAAATCCGGAGCGCGGAGCGCGTGTACGGGTACCGCTCGCGTGTCCCAAGGATGACCGGCTCCCCCATACGCGGGGAGCGATACCGTCGGGCGCGTTCTTCGGGGTCTTCGCCGAAGAATCCGA
>CAZWCH010000054.1:0-6395 GCA_964632925.1 uncultured Candidatus Peribacteria bacterium | reverse complement strand
ATGTCGGCTCGAACTTTATGCTGAATTCAAAACGGCTTGAAATTTCCCCGAAAAATGGCGGGCGAGCCGAGACTTTCATTTCCCAACTGGCGGAGAGGGAGGGATTCGAACCCTCGATACGGTTTTACCCGTATACCACATTAGCAGTGTGGTGCTTTCGGCCACTCAGCCACCTCTCCAGCCGCGGAAAGTATAACCCATCTTTACCCTCCCATCGCCAGCAGATATTCGGGGGAACCCGCCGCGGTGACAACGGGCAAGTGATTCCCGTTTATTGCGTACGTTTGCTCCAGAAGATCCAACATGGCATCACTCACGATGACACACCCCATGCTCGCGTAGCGGTCCCGTTCCCGCAGCATGGAATCCGCGGACGCATGCGTGTGAATACCGTAATGCGTATATGCGGTTCCGTCCTTGTACAAACGGAGAAAATGCCCTTCCGGCCCGTAGGTGATGCGATCTCCCTGAACATGATGGGATTTGACGACCCAGTTTCCCTCCGGCGTCGCCGCGAAGTACGAAAGACCGATGTACCGGACAGCCCTCCTTTGCCCCGTCGCGACGCGGAAAACGAAGCGCCGTCCATCGGGATGAATAAGGTATCCGAGATTCTCCGCGGTATTGATATGCAGCACGTCTCCCGCCTGCGGCTGCCACGATCGCGCTCCCTCCTCTGGGAAAAGGGGAGAGGGCGCCATTGCGCTACCGAGCGTCGCGCCGATGAGGAGCGTCGCGAGAAAGTACAAAGGCAAAACATAGTACCAAAAATGTCCACCTTCCACAACCCCCAGAAGCGAGATAAAATGAGGACATAGAGCCAAATTCTCCACCACATCATATCCCGGTCCTCCAGGAAGAAATCATCCGCATCCTCGCTCCCAGAGCAGGAGAGACCGTCCTCGACACCACCGTGGGACTCGGCGGCCATGCCGGCACCTTCCTCGAGAACATCGGACAAGGCGGCCGGCTCATCGGCATGGATGCCGACGAGAAAAACCTCGCAGTGGCCGCACGAAACCTCGACCGGTGGAAGGGGCAAATCCGCCTCATTCATGAAAATTTTCGTTCTGTCCGCCTGCCGGGACTCGCGAATGTCGACATTCTCTTCACCGATCTGGGCCTCAGTTCCCCCCACATCGATGATCCCGATCGTGGCTTCACATTCCGCCACGATGCGCCGCTCGACCTCCGCTTCGATCAAACACAAGGAATTCCCGCATCCGCTCTCCTCCGTACCACAGGAGAAAAAGAGCTTGCAAACATATTCAAAATGTACGGAGAACTTCCACAGAGTCATCATCTGGCAGAGGCGCTCTACCGAACGCATCCCCAAACAACTCTGGAGCTTAAAGCCGTCGTCGAGCAGGTGTATCGATGGCGAGCGCCGCAGAGCCTCCCCCAAGTCTTCCAAGCGCTCCGCATTGTCGTCAATGACGAACTCAATGCACTGCGGGATTTCCTTCAGGATGGACCCGAATTGCTCGCGCCAGGCGGGCGCATGGGCATCGTGTGCTATCATTCCCTGGAAGATCGTATGGTAAAGCAGGAATTCCGCCGCCGTTCCCTCGCACGCTTTCATCTCCTTACCCCGAAAGCGGTCCGCCCGACTCCGGAAGAGTGCGCGCGGAATCCACGCGCAAGGAGCGCACGCTTCCGCGCCATAGAACGAAAAACTTCATCCATGCCATACGCATGACGAGCGCGGCCTCCTCACCTCCGCGCATGTCCCAAATGGAGCGATTCGTCGACCGGAGCGCCATGCTTCTCATGGGAACCATCGGAGCCATCATCCTCATCCTCGCCCTCTTCATCCTCCTCCACCAGAATGCAACGGCTACAAAGGGCTACCGTCTGAGGAAATTGGAGCGTGAGCGTTCTCAGCTGCTCCTGGAGGAGGAGGTGCTCCGCATGCAGGTCGCCGAAGCGCAATCCATCGATACTCTGCAGAAAGACAAGAAAATCCAAGCCATGACTGTCATGAAAAAACCCCTCTACGCGGACGAGAGCGCCGCTCTCGCACGGAACCATTGAGAGATATTAGGGCACGCGACGAATCTGAATGGCAGTCACGGGGCCGTCATCACCCTGCGTCTCCGAGAGGAACACCACGGGCGTGCCGGAAGAAAGGCCCAGAACGTCGCGCGTATGCAGCAGAACATCGCGCGGCGGCGGAGAAAAAGGCACAATGCCACGCGCCAGGCGCAACTGCCGCTCGACGTGGGGATCGCCGGTGAACGCCACGATGGGCAACCCCGGACGAAAGCGGCTCACGGCCAGCGCGCTCATTCCCGAATGCGTCATGACGCAGATGACGGGCGACGGCAGCGACCGCGCAAGGAGAACGGCTGCCTCCGCCCGCGCTTCCCGCTCGTCGCCGGAGGAGCGCACGATCCCGGTAAATGGAACGCCAGACGATTCCGTTTCCCGCAGGATGCGATCCATAGCCTGGACGCAGGCAATGGGGAATTTTCCCCGCGCCGTCTCTCCCGAAAGCATCACGGCATCCACGTACGTGGCGGCGGCGTGCGCAACGTCGGTGGCCTCCGCCCGCGTCGGAAGCGGATGCTCCGTCATGCTCTCCAGCATATGTGTTGCGACGATCACCGGCTTGCCTGCGGAGCAGCATCGCGCCACGATACGATCCTGAATCGCGGGAACACGCTCGAAAGGAATCTCCACTCCCAGTTCCCCCCGCGCAACCATCGCGCCATCCGCCACCGCGATGATGTCATCGATATGATCCACGGCCTGCCGGGTTTCGATTTTGGCGATGATGCCGGCCACGGCTCCCCGTTCCCGGAGAAACGACCGGAGATCTCCCAATTCCTGCGATGTCCGGACGAACGAGAGCGCGATGAAATCCACGTCCTGTTCCATGGCAAGAAGAACGTTCTGCCAGTCCTGCCGCGTGAGGGCAGGCAGACTGATATCCGCCCCCGGAATGTTGATATGCCGACGGGATCCCACTACTCCCCCCTGCCGACACCGCGCCTGCACCTGCACCCCCTGCGTCCGGAGAACGTCGAACGCAAGCTCCCCGTTATCAATGAGAATGCTCTCGGCTCGCAGAACATCGTGGGCGAATTGCTCATAATTGACCGCGATGACCTTCCTATGCCCTCCCGGCAGGGAATGGGGGGAAAAAATAACTTCCTCTCCCTCTGCGATCGCCAGAGGAGACGGAATATCGCCCGTGCGAATTTCCGGCCCCTTCACATCCAGCAGACTTGCGACGACGAGCCCCTCGCGTTCGCGGAGTTCCCGGAGCATCTGCAGAAATGCGCAATGTTGCTCGCGCGTGCCGTGGGCGAGATTGATCCGCGCAATATCCATGCCAGCACGCGCGAGGGAACGGATGCTCTGCGGATCGCCCGTTGCAGGACCGATTGTGCAAATGATTTTTGTGAGACGCATGGGTGCCAGTACGGACTATATCATATTTTCCTCTCATGAGGAAAGTGGTATAATAGTAGGTTGAAGCAACATCACGTCACTGACGCCGTCCTCTCCTTCCTTTGTCTCGCGACAATGGCGGTGCTCGTAGCTGTCCAATTCCAATGGTCTCCGGAAGAACCGATCCTGCGGAAAGGCAGGATTGCCTTCGGCTACCATGCAGGATCCGATCACTGCGCCGGTGGCGCCGCGAACGGCACGGTGGATGGGAGCGAGGGGTGCGACGATAATAACGGAACGAACGGGGACGGATGCTCATCGGTTTGCATCGTGGAAACAGGCTATTCCTGCACCGGTGCACCAAGCACCTGTACGCCGGTCTGCGGCGACGGTTTAAAAAAGGGAAGCGAGGGCTGCGACGACAGCAACGCGACGAGCGGCGACGGCTGCAGCAGCGCGTGCGCCGTGGAAAGCGGATGGAGTTGTTCCGGAACGCCGAGCAGTTGTTCCACCACCTGCGGCGATGGTATTAAAGTTGGAAGCGAGGGCTGCGACGACAGCAACACGACGAGCGGCGACGGTTGCAGCAGCGCGTGCGCCGTCGAGAGCGGGTACACGTGCACGGGCCAAGGATCCAGCTCCTGCACGGCGACATGCGGGGATGGAAGCAAAAAGGCCAGCGAGGGATGCGACGACAACAACACAACGAACGGGGATGGCTGCTCATCCACGTGCGCTGTCGAGAGCGGGTACACGTGCACGGGAAGCCCGAGTACATGCACAAATAAAGGCGTTGGAGGAGGGGGGGGCGGTGGAGGCGGCGGGCTTCCGCCACCCATTATCAAACCGCCATCGCCACCGCCGCCGTGCGGCAACGGGATTCTCGAACCGGAAAAATGCGAGGAATGCGACAATGGTCGCGCCAACGGCACCTCCGCATGCACGCAAACATGCCTTCTGCTCTACTGCGGCGACGGCATTACCTCCACACACCTCAAAGAAGAATGCGAAGGGCGCCTGGAAGAGGAAAGGAAAGAAGATCCTGTCACAAAGACCACCGCGAGCCGCTTCTGGTTCGTCACCGCTAGCTGCGGCACCAGCTGCACCATGCCTCTATGGACGCAGAAAAAAAACGGCACATGGGAATATGCCATGGGAACGGGGTGCAAACGCGATCTGAGCCTGCCGCCCTGCGGTGGGACATCCACGGAACGCCGCGTACAAGTGCGACCGCCATTTTCCTGCTCCGTCACTTCGGCCTCCACATCCAGCAGTGCCGCCTCGATTGCGCCGTCAAAGCCAAAACACTGCGGGGACGGCGTTCTGCAAATACCCGAAGGAGAAGAATGCGATCGGGTTCTCTACGACAAGGTCGCCGTGCAGCGCATTGGTAAAAATGTATATGGTTGCTCCTCAGCATGCCAAATCATCTATTGCGGGGATGGGACGATCACGCCATTCGCACCGCTCAAGGAAGAATGCGACCCATTGCACCCAACATATCAATCGCGTACATGCGCAACAAACAGCAGTGTTCAGGGATGCACGCAGGAATGCCGCCTTTCGTCGTTGCCGCTCTGCCCCGTCTCTTCCGCGCCATCAGAGAGCATTCGGCAGCTCCGGGAACTCGAAAATCTCCTCCAAAGCCTGGAAATGGAAGACGTGCCGGAGGAGGAAACCGAAGAGGAGGAAAATCTTGAAGAAGAGGAAGAGGGGATTCCCAATATGGAAGAAACGACCGAAGAGGAGGAAACACTTGTCGTAGGAGAGGAGACGTACGAGGAAGAAGTGCCCGTTGCGGAAGAAGAAGAAGAAGAAGAAGAGGAGGAGGAGGAGGAGGAAACAAAAGAAGAGCCCCCACCTCGCCACGCAGCCGCTCCGGAGACGGGACGACGCATCGGGCTTTTCATCATCCTCCTCGCCATGGGATTCGCGACGGTTCACTGGAACTGGAGACGCTCGCTCCGACGACACGATCGGTCCTAGCTCAAGCGTGCTTGAGCGTTATAAACTCTCAACCGTGCCCCCGTAGCTCAGCCCGGATAGAGCAGTGGGTTTCTAACCCATTGGTCGTAGGTTCAAATCCTGCCGGGGGCACCATTCGAATCGACTGATGCCACATGCTTCATGCAGAGCCCTGAGCCATCCGGCTCGAGTGCGGCGCGATGCGGTTCGGATTCAATCGCGCGAACGAGAGCTGGGATGGCGAAGGGCAATAAAGAAATTTCAATGTTCAATGTTCAATGTTCCGGTACTATAGTACCGATGACAAAGCCTCCACGACGCATTCTCCTCAAACTCTCAGGGGAAGTGTTCTCAAAAGAAGGGAAAGGGAGCGGTCTTCATCTGAAAACCCTCCACGCGCTTGCCGGGAACGTGAGAGACGTGCTGCGGCACCGCATGCAACTGGCTATCGTCACGGGGGGCGGAAACATCTGGCGCTATCGGGACAACGCCAAAAGCGGCATTGAAAGGACAGTCAGCGATTACATGGGAATGCTGGCAACGGTGCTCAACAGCGTCGCGCTGCAGGCGGCGCTCGAAGCCATCGGTGTGGAAACGCGCGTCCTCTCGGCAATTCAAATCCCGCAACTCGCGGAGCCCTATATCCGCCGGCGCGCCCTCCGGCATCTCGAAAAAGGGCGCGTCGTGATCTGCGCCGGGGGAACGGGAAACCCTTTTTTTACCACGGATACCACCGCGGCTCTCCGCGCCGCGGAGCTCGACTGCTCCGTTCTCCTGAAAGCGACGAACGTCAATGGCATCTACGATCGCGACCCTAAACTCCATAAGGACGCGAAGCGCTACAGGGAACTCACCTACGCCGAAGCGCTGGAGAAGCACCTCGATATCATGGATCAGGCCGCCTTTAGTCTCTGCCAGGACCAACACCTCCCCATTCGTGTCTTCGATTTCCGAAAAAGCGCGAACCTCCTCAAGGCTGCTCTTGGAGAAGATATCGGAACGCTGGTGCACGGATGACCTGCGCTACACTGCTT
>CAZWCH010000053.1:4614-6421 GCA_964632925.1 uncultured Candidatus Peribacteria bacterium | reverse complement strand
GTAAATCCAGGGAAGAGAGGGAGAGGGAAAGAACGAGAGCATTGTACACGCTTTTTCCATTGTGTAAATGGCTACTTCTTCAACTTATTCCCCTCCAAAACCTTCTGGTACTCCTTGGGCGCATTCATCCGCAAGTAATTGAGGAGCCGCCGGCGCTGGGCCACCTTCGCAAGGAGCCCCCGACGGGCAGAATGATCTTTCTTATGTTCTTGGAGATGTTGCGTGAGAAGACCAATTTCCTTCGTTAAAATGGCCACTTGGACATGCGGCGACCCGGTATCCTTCGCATGGAGACGGTGCTTCGTGATGAGGTTCTTCTTTTGGGTACGCTTGAGCGCCATAGAGACAGGGGAAAATGTCGCAAAGGCCTGGCCGCAAGAGCGTCGTCTCTCTCTTGGGAACGCACCCCGCAGCGCGGACGGACGATCCTCCCATAGGAAACGGGAAAAAGCAAGCTAGAATGGGCACATATGGAACTCGCCATTCTCCTTGGTCTCCTCGTTCTCTCCGCCTTCATTGCATGGAAGCTCTTCCTGCCGGCACACAACACGAAGGAGGACGCCGTTCTTCGTGAAATGCTCGAGAATCTCCGGAGAGAACTGACCGACACAAAGGATAAACTGCACGATCGCATGGGAAAAAACGCGGAGCACATTCAGGAGCGCCTGGAGAAGACCCTCGACCTCGTCGGCAAGCAACTCGGCGGCATGGATAGCCGCATCGACAAGCGCGTGGGGGAGATCAATAACCGCCTCGACGCCGCGGCGAAGCTCATGGGCCTCGTGCAAAAACAATATGGGACGGTGGAGAGCCTCAGTCAGAACATCCGACAGCTCCACGAAGCCTTCAAGGCGCCCAAGCCCCGGGGCAGCTTCAGCGAGAAAGCCCTTGTGGATATGGCGCGGCAAATGCTCCCCGTACAGCGCGTCCACGCTCAGTACGCCTTCGGCTCTGGAACCATCATAGACCTCATGATCGAAACGGCGCACGGCAAGCTCTGCATCGACGCGAAGTTCCCGTTGGAGAATTACCTCCGCCTCGTGGCGGAGCCGGAGAACGAAGAACTGCGGCGGACTTTCCGTAATGACGTCCGCAAGCACATCCGCGACATTGCGAAGAAATACATTCTTCCGGACGAAGGAACCCTCGATACGGCCTTCATGTATGTCCCGTCCGATGCGGTGATGTACGAAATTCTCCAGGACACCGAACTCACGGATTGCGCCTCCGCGCAACACATTACCATCCTCTCCCCCCACACATTCCACGCCTTTCTCACGACCCTCTACGCCGCCTACCAGAGCCAGCAGTTCGCGGAGAATGCGAAGCAGGTTCTCGCCCTCATCCGCGGCATCCGCCAGCAGAATGGCAAGCTCGGGGAGGAATTGAGCATCCTCCAGCGCCACCTCACGAACGCCGCAAACAAAATGAGCGACGTTACGACTGAGCACTCCCGCCTCGATCTCCAGATCGGCCAGGCCGACAGCCTGGAAGCTCCCACGCAACGGAAGGAACTCCCGGAACGGGAACCGGTAACGGTGTAATTTTTCTCCCGGCCGCTCATCGTTTCCTGCGCCTCATTGCCGCAATTCCCCCCGCGGCGCCCGCCGCCATAATAGCAAGGATCTCTGGGCCGGTCTGCGTGGCCTGTGGCCGCGCTGATTGTGGAAGGACAGCCCAATACGGCATGGCATTTGGAGAGACCGGCATGGGAGAGGAAAACTGCTGCGAAATCTGCGGCAGCAATTCGCGCTGACATTCGGCGCTGCAGCCGTCGTTCCCCAGGCGGTTCCCGTCGTCGCAGAGT
>CAZWCH010000053.1:1276-4514 GCA_964632925.1 uncultured Candidatus Peribacteria bacterium | reverse complement strand
AATTCACTGGGCCGTCATCGCACTCCTCTCCCGACTGGAGGATGCCGTCGCCGCACCGTTCGATCGCGCACGCCACGGAACATCCGTCGTTGTTCATCTTGTTCCCGTCATCACAGCTCTCCCCGCCATCCCTCACGCGGTCCCCGCAGGAAGGGCGAACACAGGAGACCCGGCATACATCCGCCTCCGTATTGCTGTTCTTTTCGCCGTCATCGCATTCCTCCCGTTGCTGAAGGATCCCATCGCCACAGAATTCCTTCTGACATTCGGCGCTGCAGCCGTCGTTCCCCAGGCGGTTCCCGTCGTCGCAGAGTTCCCCGAGATCGGCGACGCCATCACCGCAAGACGGCCTGTGGCAGCCCAAACGGCAGGTGTTTGGGGACACATTGGAATTCACTGGGCCGTCATCGCACTCCTCTCCCGACTGGAGGATGCCGTCGCCGCAGACAGCTTTTTTGCAGGCATTCGTGCAGGCATCGGCGACGACGGAATTCCCATCGTCGCATTCCTCGGAACCTTCGCGCGTTCCATTGCCGCATGCGGGAGCGGCGGACTTCAGGTGTTCTTTCACGCACGCCGCCGAACATCCATCATTGTCTTTCTTGTTCCCGTCCTCGCACTGTTCTCCGGGCTCGAGGACACCGTTGCCGCAAATGGATGGGCGCACGGGAACGCTGGCAGGTGGAGATGGCGGCAGAGAAGATGAAAATAGAGGCAGAGAGGAAAAACCGAATCGAGCGGACGCGGGAGCGGAAAATGCGGTCGATGATACGGAAGAAGGAGCGGATGGAAAAATGGGGAACGAGAACGATGCGGAAGAAACAGAGGAAGATGGAGGCAAAGAAGAGAACCAAGACGATGTGGGAGCGGAAAAGGAGGAGGACGAGAAACCACAAACGAGACCGAGACCCTCCAGGGCATCCATCATGACCGCGTCATCGGGAACGGCCAGAGGCGGGCCGTCGAAGCGAAAATACCTCGCAGAGGGAAGCGAAATGAGATCAATGGGAATTCCCCAGCGGTAGGTCCCAGAATAGGTGGGATGACGATCGAGTCTCCGTCCGGAGGCACCGGAGATTGTCCCGATATACCGCCACAGGAGGGTCCCGCTGCTCGCGTACACCTTGAAACCGGCCATCTGGAGAGAATGCTCGCCGCTGATGACGTAGAGCTGTAGGTCGGGACCGGCATTATTTGGAACCGGTTCCGAGAAGCCGACGCCGAGCTCGCTCTCAAATCCGGCCGGTTGCCAATCAGGAGGACCAGTGATCTTTTTGGCATTGCCAGGGCCAAAAAGCGCGTGCGTCGCCCATGTGTCGGTACAAGCAGCGACGGGGACGGAGGGAATGCAGTTGATGCGCTGGATGGCATCGAGAAGAAGGCTTTCGGATTGCCCCGGGACCGGCGAGGCTTGGGTGATGCGGACGAAGGACACGCTCGGCATGCCGATGTCGAAGTCCATATACCGGACGCGTGCGCGAACGGCGCTTCCGACAGTAGTCCAATTACTTCCGTCCGCGCTCACGTCGACAGTAAACGGCGACCAGTCCCGCAATCCGAAAAGATGTTCTTCAAAGAGGAGCCGGAGATCGACGCCGGGAAGATCGGGGATGGGCTGGTCAAAGGAAACGATGAGTATCGAGGCTTCGGGAGACGGAAAAGAGAGCTTGGCCCAAACGCCGTCTGTAGCGCGGAGAGCGCTTGCCGGAGATTGTACATATTGCGCGTGAATGACTGCGCTGGCCCACTCATTGGTGCATGCGGGGGGCGGGAAGGCTGAGGAAGCATGGGAAACAGACGATTGCATGAGAATAGAAGAAGTGCTGGAAGCGGAAGACTGCGCTGGGGCGGAGGAAAAAATACTCGAAGTAGAGGAGAAGAATAATGAAGAGATACTGGAAACCGAAGAAGCGGGAGCAGAGGAGGCACTCGAAACGGAAGATTGCGCAGAAGAGGAGAGCGGAGGACAGAAATGCGCAGAAACGGCATCAAGTAAAATGGGGGTAGTGTTGAGTGGCGGAGGATCGTCGGTGACACGGATGCGAACGAAGCGAACAGTCGGCCATCGTGCAGTGTCGCCAATAGTGAAAGATAATTCATTGGAAAAAACATAGGTGGGAGGAGGCACGGAGTACCAGGAAGCTCCGTCTCCACTCACGGCAACATCAAACGGCATCCATTCCTGCCCGCCCCACGGGTCCGTGAAATGGAGCGTGAATGTAGTGCCAAGCGTAGTAGGTATCGTTTCTGCAAACGAAAGTTGGAGAATCGCTTCCTGGTACTCCATAGCAGGGAGCGCGGCAGCAACACCATTCACAGCATGGAGGGCGTCCCAAGGGCCTCCTACGTTCCGCGTTAGAACAACTTCCGTGGCCCATGCGGTAATGCAAGAATCACTACTAGCGGAAGAACTCGCCGGGGGCGGGATTACTTGTCCCAGTGGAAGAGGAAACGTGGCATGGTTTACGACCAACCATCCAAGAATCAGCACTACAATAATACATATCCCTGCCCATCCACTTCGCGACAACGCACGCATAGCTAGAAGAACAGAGTAGCATACCCGACCCGCGCAAAGACCATCACCATGAAATTGCAGCATTGTGGAACGATCAGCGGAAAAGTTTCACAAACCAACTGGAGATAGCATTGATGACCCTACCAAACGCGGTCGTTCCACGCGACGCTGGTCCCGGAGCACCCCCATCGTTTTGCGCTCCCGTTACTCCAACCGGCCTGCCGACACCACAATAATTTTTACAGGCATTTTGCCCCGGCACATTGCCAAAATACCACCCCCAGCGCGCATCGGCGTTAGCGACGGCCGCCGCACGACAAGCGCTCCAGCTTCTTTGTGTACAGGACTCAACGACCGAAAGACGGGATGTCCTCCTATTCACGACGCAGCAAAAGCCCGTCGCGCATGAATCCCGGCACTCCGCCGCATAGGGATCGCCGAACGTGAGAGGAAGAGGACAGGAAAGTTGCTGGATGCGATTACATCGGCCAGACGGCAGGTCGCAGCAATGGATCATAGTACATGCCGCGCTGCAGCTATCCATGGTAGGAAACCACCTCCCCGATGGGCATCGTGTCCGCTCCATAAGACCGCATTGCTGCTGAAGCGGATTCGTGAGATCGGGAGGACGGCAACAGAACCCCTGCTGCCCCGGACCAGGGACAGGAGGATTGGGAGCGGGAGCGGGAGGATTGGGAGCGGGAGCGGGAGGATTGGGAG
>CAZWCH010000053.1:0-1176 GCA_964632925.1 uncultured Candidatus Peribacteria bacterium | reverse complement strand
ATTGGGAGCGGGAGCGGGAGGATTGGGAGCGGGAGCGGGAGGATTGGGAGCGGGAGCGGGAGGATTGGGAGCGGGAAAGACATTGTTCGCACAATTCGTATCACAAGTCCTTTTTGCCGCCCCAAAATTAGGATCTTCGCGGGAGGGAGCCTGCCCCATATCCACATCCCTATAACACGACGACGCCCTGACACTAAGGTAACAACTATCTTTCTCTGTATTGCAGCAAAAGTGCTCCAATCCAAAAGGACGGCTCCTGCACTCCGCTTGCTGCCGTTCCGTACACCTTCCGTCGGCGGTAAGCGGTCCCGCTATAATGTATCCCCAACAACGTCGTCCATCGCCGGTAGACGAACAGGACGCCTGACCGCTTGGACCAACTTCGCAGCAAGCCTTCGCAGGAGGAGGACAGCGGCCGCCAAATTCCCGCATTCCCGAACTGCCGTCATCCGAAAGCCCATCGCACACATCGCCTGGTTCCGAATCGGGAAAAGACGGATCGGATCCGGGGAAAGGAGAGGAGGGAACGGAAGAAGAGCCTGGGGCAGGAATCCCGGTGCAAGGAACGGTACCGGGAGGAATGGACAAAGCAGGAGTTCCTGGAGGAATGACAAAACAAGGGGTCCCGTCGGGAGTGACAGGGCTCCCTGAATCGGACGGAAAGGAAGTGCCGGACGACGGGTCGGCAAAAGGCACGCCGGGGAGAACCATTTCCACTGCTGCGGTGACCGCCAAAACCCGCTCTCCGCAGTACCGCATCGCCCACGCGAACACCGCAACACCGAGCAATACAGAACTCAGAACACGCAGGCGCACGCAAGTATTGTTGCGCGAAACGCACCGTGGTGCAAATCGAAGTACGCAACGAGAAATCTTCCGTACCATAATCGATTACGCTGGCAGGCAGTCGCTCCATGACACCATGGCTCCTTCTCCTCTACCCTACTCATGCAATGTCAGCCCTCTCCGCCATTCTCGACCCACTCAATACCGAGCAGCGCAAGGCCGTCGAGCATACGGAGGGGCCGGCATTCATCCTCGCGGGCGCGGGCAGCGGCAAGACGCGCGCCCTCACCCATCGCATCGCCTACCTCATCCATAAAGGAGTGCCGCCCTGGCAGATCCTCGCCGTCACCTTCACGAATAAGGCGGCGAAGGAGATGAAGGAGAGAATTG
>CAZWCH010000052.1:0-6501 GCA_964632925.1 uncultured Candidatus Peribacteria bacterium | reverse complement strand
GCGACGCGTCGTCGTAGAGGAAATCCCCCGCGAGGAGGATGACGTCGGGAAAGAGAGCATTGGCTTTCTCCACGACGCGTTCCATGAAGCGCGCGCCCTTGTAGGGGCCGACGTGAAAATCGGAGAGGATGACGATCCGCAGCGGCTGCTTCAGGGGAAGGCGCAACTCCCTCTCGGTGACGGTGATGCGTTGCGGCTCGACGAAGGAGCCGTAGGCGATGAGGAGGAAACCGACGCAACCGAGGAAACCGACGCAACCGACGAGAACACGCGCAGCGAGGCGTCGCGAACTATTGCGGCGGAGCCAGGTTATGGCGACGATCGCGACGCTGCAGAAGAGGGCGAGGAGGAGCGCAATCGCAAAGTCCCAGAGAATGGGAGGAGGGAAGAGGAGGAAAGGCGGAAGACGCTCCATCGAGGAGAGTATAGAGCATCTCCTTTCCACGCAGGAGAGTTTCTTAGCTCCTTAGGAATTATAGAGGGTGCAGGAGGATTGAGGCGAGGAAGATGATACCAGTATACTAGTATACTGGTAATATGGTGGTTGAGAAAAATAACCAATAAATCAATAACATAAATCGATACCTAACAACTCAAAAGGAAGAGGAAGACTTCGCAAGCACCTTCTTCAAATACTGCCCCGTGTAGCTTTCCTTTACCTTCGCCACCTCCTCCGGCGTGCCCTGCGCGACGATGCGGCCGCCGCCCGCGCCGCCGCCGGGTCCGAGGTCGAGGATCCAGTCCACGGACTTGAGGACGTCCATGTTGTGCTCGATGACGAGCACGGTGTTCCCGAGGCTGACGAGGCGCTGGAGGACGGAGAGGAGGCGACGGATATCGTCGAAGTGGAGGCCGGTCGTCGGCTCGTCGAGGATGTAGAACGTCCGACCCGTCGCGCGCTTGAGGAGTTCAGTCGCGAGCTTCACGCGCTGCGCCTCTCCGCCGGAGAGGGTCGTCGCGCTCTGGCCGAGGTGGAGGTAGCCGAGGCCGACGTCATCGAGGGTCTGGAGCTTTTTCCGGACGACCGGGACGTGCGTGAAGAATTCCATCGCCTCCGTCACGGTCATCGCGAGGACGGAGGCGATGTTCTTCCCCTTGTACGTCACCTCGAGCGTCTCCCGGTTGTACCGCAGCCCGCGGCAGGCTTCGCAGGTGACGTAGACATCGGGGAGGAAGTGCATTTCGATGCGCTTCATCCCGTCCCCTTCGCAGTCCTCGCAGCGGCCGCCCTTCACGTTGAAGCTGAAGCGCCCGGATTTGTAGCCGCGCAGCCGCGCTTCGGGGGAGAGGGCGAAGAGGTCGCGGATGTCGGTGAAGATGCCGCTGTATGTGATGGGGTTCGAGCGCGGGGTGCGCCCGATGGGGGATTGGTCGATGACGATGGTCTTGTCGAGGTGTTCGAGTCCTGTGATCGCGCCGCTGTCCTGCGGCTTTTCGTGGGCGTTGTTGAGCGCGCGGAGGAGCGCGGGGGCCAGGATGCCGTGGATGAGGCTGCTCTTGCCGGACCCGGAGACCCCGGCGACGCCGAGGAAGGCGCCGAGCGGCAGGCGGACGGTGATGTGCCGGAGGTTGTGGTGGTGCGCGTCCGCGATGGTGAGCCACTGCCCGTTCCCCGGCCGGCGGGAGCGCGGAATTTCCAGCGCTTTTTTCCCGCTGAGATACTGCCCCGTGACGGAGGCGGGATTCCGCATGAGGAGATCCGCGGTGCCCTGCGCGACGATGGCGCCGCCGTATTTTCCCGCCCCCGGGCCGACCTCCAGGAGGTAGTCCGCGGCGTGCATCGTCTCCTCGTCGTGCTCGACGACGATCACCGTGTTGCCGATGTCCCGCAGGTGCTTCATCGTCGCGATGAGGCGGGCGTTGTCCTTCTGATGGAGGCCGATCGACGGCTCGTCGAGGACGTAGAGGACGCCCTGCAGCGCGGAGCCGATCTGCGTGGCGAGGCGGATACGCTGCGCCTCCCCGCCGGACAGGGTGGAGGCGGACCGCGAGAGCGTGAGGTAGGAGAGGCCGACGTTGTGGAGGAAGGAGAGGCGCGCGAGGATTTCCGCGAGGATTTTCTTCGCGATGGTGCGGTGGGCGGGGGAGAGCCGCAGAGCCTCGAAGAATTCCCGCGCCTCATCAATGCCGCAATCCGTCGCTTCCACGATATTCTTCCCGCCGACGGTGACGGCGAGGATTTCTTTCTTCAGTCGCTTCCCCCCGCAGTCCGGGCAGGGGAGGGAAAGCATGTAGTCCTCGATCTGGTTTTTGATGTAGCCGCTCTCCGTCTCCCGGTGACGGCGCTCGAGGTTGGGGATCACCCCCTCGTACGTCATCTGGTACGGCTTGCCGACGGACGCGGGAACGAGCCGCACGGAGAGGGGCCGTTCATAGCCGTGGAGGATGATGCGGCGGTGGTCGGGGGCGAGGTCGCGCCAGGGGGTGGTGCAGGCGAAGCCGACGCTGCCGCTCAGCGCCTCGAGGAGCTGCGCCATGTACGTCATGCGGCTGGCGGACGTCGCCCAGGGGTGAATGGCTCCTTCGCTGATGGAGAGCGCGGGGTTGGGGACGACCGCCGCTTCATCCACCTGGAGGATGGCGCCGATGCCGTGGCATGTGCCACAGGCGCCGTGCGGGGAATTGAAGGAGAAGGCGCGCGGCTCCAGCGGCGGGATGGTCGCTGCGGGATGGTCCGGGCAGACGAAGCTCTCCGTGAAGCGGCGTTCTTCGAGGGTTGCGGTATCGAGCACCACGAGCGTTCCCTCCCCCTTCTTCAGGCAGAGCTCCACGGAATCGGCGAGCCGGGTCCTGTTGGGGTTGGAACCCGTGCTGTGGGACGCCAGGTCGCGGACGATCAGGCGGTCGACGACGATGTCGATCGTGTGGGTTTTCTTCGGGTCGAGCGCGACGTCCTCCTCCACCGTGACGATCGTTCCGTCGATCCGCAGACGGACGAACCCCTCCCGGCGCACGGCGTCGAGGAGGCGCAGGTGTTCGCCCTTCCGGTGTTCGACGAGGGGGGCGAGGAGGGCGATTTTCGTGCCCTCCGGCATCCGGCTGATGGTTTCCGTGATCTCGCTCGCGGACTGCTTCTGGAGCGCTGCGCCGCAGACGCCGCAATGCACCTGCCCGACCTTCGCCCAGAGGAGCCGCATGTAGTCGTAGATTTCCGTCACCGTTCCCACCGTGGAGCGCGGGTTCCGCGTCGCCGTCTTCTGGTCGATCGAGATCGCGGGACTCAGCCCCTCGATGCTGTCCACGTCCGGCTTCTCCATTTGCGCGATGAACTGCCGCGCGTAGGCGGAGAGGCTTTCCACGTACCGCCGCTGCCCCTCCGCGAAGATCGTATCGAAGGCGAGGGAGGACTTTCCGGAGCCGGAGAGCCCCGTGACGACCGTCAGCCGGTTCCGCGGGATCGTCACGTCGACGTTCCGCAAGTTATGCACCCGCGCGCCTTTAACAACAATGCTATCCATAGAATGGGTCAGAAAGCATTGTTGTTACCCTGAGCGATCCCGAGCTTGCCGAGGGTGAGTCGAAGGGTGACGTGGTACTGTTCATAAAATTACGGCCTGCGACGCGGGCCGAAGCCGCGAGCCTACCGGATTGCCCTGCGCCTGTCCAGCCCTGCATGGTCACGACGCGCGAGCGGCGCCCCGCCTGAAGCGCGCCAGCCGCGCCCCGCGGTGCGGTAAGAAAGGAGCATTACATCTTTCGAAGTTCCTCGTGACTCACCTCGGGATGACAAGCTCACCATGACACATTGACATCTCCATTTAAGGAAAGACAAACGCTTTTTCCATTCCTTAGATAAAACCTAAGGAAGGCATGTCGCAGTTATAGGGAGTTCAGCAAGAGGTGAGATTCTCCTCACACATTACATTGTATTGACATTGTGCGTACAAAATGTACACTGGAGTCATGACAACAACCATTCAGGTACGAACGAACCTGAAGACAAAAAGGACAGCTCAGCAGATCCTGGAAAAATTGGGCCTGGACCTCAGTACCGCTATCAATATTTACTTGGTACAAATCATTGAGAAGCAGGGTATTCCGTTTGAGGTGATTACAGAGAATGGACTGACGTCTGAGGAGGAAATCGCCATTCTCAAAGATGTGGCATCAGCCAAAAGAAGTCGTAAGAACTATACATCGAGCAAGGCCATGCACGAAGCTATACTGAAAAGGTGAACCATAAGGTTGATCCGCCCAAAAGATATCGAATCCACCCGAGCAATCGGTATGAACGAGATATCAGAAAATTGAAGAAGTCCGGCGTCAATCTACAACAGCTCGAATGTGTCATTGATGCTCTCGTTGCGGGAAGAGTATTGCCAGATAGGTACAAAGATCATGAACTCAGTGGAATCCTGAAAGGAATTCGAGAGTGTCATATAGCACCGGATTGGTTGTTGATGTATCGGAAGGATAACCAAAAATTCATTCTCCTGTTAGTGCGTACAGGAAACCACCGAGACGTATTGGGGATTGAGTAGTTCCCATCATGTGGATGTTGCGCCCGCCGCGCCCCGCGGTTCAGCAAGAGGTGAGAGTGAGGTTACCCCCTTATTTTTACGGTCATACCTGCTTGCAGATAGCTCACTCCAGAATCTCCATACCAAACAGTCGTTCCGTTCGCTTCGGAATATTCGAGCCACCTTATGCTGTGGTATCCAAGTCCAGGATAACCGACATAGTCGGCTGTTGATGCAGTAGCATACCCCTGTAACCCGGCATAAAGCATCAGGGCGGAATTGACAGTCGAGCTGTCAATTCCGATTCCCGAAGCGATGCCCTTATTAGTCGTTGTATCGGATGCAACCGCATAAACGTGAGCTTCGACGGTGTCTTCCAAAACCCCGACGACATAATCAACTCTTGACGTTCCAGGCGTAGAACCATTGTTCGCTTCCCGAAAGGATGTCGTGGTGTATGACCAGGAATTAGTGGTTTCTTTGGCGTATAAAAACCTTTCAATTCTATTGTAATAATTCCATAAAAATCTTTTAGCGGTAGAATCCTCCGTGGTCGTAGTGGAAGTTGTGTAAAACGTTCCGAGGTATCTGCGGGTGGCTGCTCCGGATTTCACGAGCACGCCGTTCTGCGTCGTCAACGCCGTCGCTCTGGTCGTCCCGTTCGTCCACGCCAAACTTTCCAACGTCAACGTTCCCGCGTTGTCATAAATGAAGACATCGTACGGGAGAGCATTGGTAAGCGTCCCGAGCGCAAGACTCAATTCCGCGAAGGAATACAGTTTCCAGCGTGTCCCGTCGTAGAGGTAAATCCGGTCGCCCTTGTAAGGAGTAAAGTAAATCGTTGTCGCCCCCGTGACATCGCTTGTGGTAATGGGCGTTCCACTTGTCAGGGTTAGCCGCCCTTCCACGGTGCCCAAAGGCAACGTATTGAAGACCGTCCCCGACATCGTCACGGAACCGGTCACCTTCAAGGACGAGCCGGAGATAGTGCCGACGACCTCCAGCTTCGTTTCGGGGGTAGTGGTGCCGATGCCGACGTTGCCGCTGTTATTGTTATACAAGGTCGTTCCGCTCATGGTCCAGAAATTGCCTCCCTGATTGTCTTGGAGTTGGATGATGGACATGTAGGGCGAGGTATCAGTGGCGGTAAGCGTCGTCGTTGCTGCATCGGAGTATGCGAAAAATTCGATGAAGTCCCCTGCTTGTAGATCGAGGATATCGGTGATATCTCCTTTTACGGTACTTGTGTCTGGAGATCTCTGAAATGAGTAACGCACTCGTGCATTATTCCGATAAATAGAAGCAACTACTCCGGCGCCGACGGAGGAGTCCGCCGCAATCCATCCTGCGGTAATCAGGTATTTTCCCGCCTTGCGTATTGTGACGCGGCCGGATCCTGTGGCCCCCGCGGCGACAGTGGCGATATTGCCGACGTCGAATTCTTCGGTATCTAAATACATTTTGACGAATGTGACCGCGGGGATCAACGCCGGCGGGCCGTTCCGCGTCATCTTCGCCATGTGCAGGGCGCCGGAGCCTGCGGTGAGCTCGATCCAACCGGTGTTGCCGGTGCCGCTGTTTTTCTTGTAGACCTTGCCGTTCTGGTGATCGGAATAGAAAGAGGCGGGTCCGGCGGCAACGACACTCTCAGGCGAGCCGGATCCCGTGTACATGCCGACGTTCTTGCCGTTCGTCGTGTCCTTGAATTGAATGAACTCGCTGTCCTGCGCCCGCGCGATGATGGCGCCGGAACTCATGTAGGACGTGTTGGTGACGGCAAGTGCCGAGCCGGAGATCGTCTGCGAAACCCACAGGTTGTCGTCCGTCCGCAGCCGGCTCCCCGTCTGACGATAGAGATTCGTATCAAAGTTTCCTTTGTACCCGAAGGCGATGTGCGGGGTATTGGACGCTCTCTGCCCCTGCACGGGACTATCGAGGGCGAGAATGGCCGCCCCCGACGCGGAGATGTACGCGCCAGTACCCAGCTCGATGCGCTGCATGACAACGAGGGCTCCCGTCCCTCCGAGAGTTGTAGACGTGG
>CAZWCH010000051.1:0-6570 GCA_964632925.1 uncultured Candidatus Peribacteria bacterium | reverse complement strand
CGGAAGCCATGCCCCATTCGCCCGCTTCCCGGCAGAGTTGCACGACGTTCTGGACATCGGCGAAGCGATTTTCGGGAGTGATCGTGAGATAGGTGTGGTCGATGGCGCGCGCGAGCGCTTTCACTGCTGGCGGGAGTTCCCTCCGTTCGGGCTTGTAGAGGACGGCGGCGGTCTCGAAGTACGATTCTGCAATGTCCTTTTCAATCGCGCTGAGCCGCGCTTTTTCGAGGATAGTGTTACGGAGGGCATCCGCCTGGCGTTGATGTTCCTCCGCGGCGAGAGCTTTCTGGATATCGGGGTGGAAGGTGTCCATGGTGGAAAAAAGAGGAGTAAGTAACTTACAGAAAATACCATGTTTCTATACATTGTCTATAGCTATTTCGCTGAACAGCGGGATGACGGCAGCCGCTGGAAAAATGGAGGATGGGGGAAACCCACCCCCCTCCTGATCTTCTAGGAGAAGATCCAAAACATTCCCAGCACAAGGAGCCAGAGCGCTCCGATGGCGACGCAGATAATTCCGAGCATCACCGGGATGCATCCTATGAGCATTCCAGTGTGGTGGGAGTGGGACGCTATTGCATCCCCAAGGATAAGGAACAAGACACCAATGGTGAACAAGATAATCGGCACGGCCATCAGTGGGAAAACCTCCTTTGTGAGAGATCAGTATGGCAATACTAAATAATTTCTATGTTATGTCAATATACTCTGCCATATTACTCACTACCACATCTCCCCATTTACAAAGGGGAAGAGGGTATACGAGCGATGAACGGTAGTGATCAGTCGAGCTCGAAATGATTGCGGATGGCGCAGGTCACGCGTTCCCACTCTTTCTGTCCGAGAGTATCGGGGTCGGTGATGATGTGGTGATACAACAGACGGAGGAGATGTTGCGTGCTGCTGACATGCAGGAGCGACCATTGATCGAGTTTGTAGTCTGCGATGAGTTCTTTGATGCGTGTGGCGCTTACCAGTTCGTCATTCGGATGAGCTATGACGAGCGATGGTATGTTCGAGGTGCGTAGGTGTTTCTGGTGGATGCGACGGTAGGAATCGAGGAGTGCATTGTATGCTGCGATTGGTATCCCTTCGTTCGCACGGTAGTGGGGATGGCAGAGGCTCGGGATCATGACGTGGCCGAGAGAGCGGAAGAGTTCGAGGATGCGAACGACGATCGCTTGGCGCGTGAGGGCGATTGCGGGGGCGAGGAGCACCATCCGGTCGAAGCGCGCACTGCGCTGTTCACAGAGAAAATCATGGACGAGCAAGCCGCCGAGCGAGAAACCGACGAAGTGCTGTGGAACGTGGTGTTCCCGTGCGTGGTCTTTCACAGCTGCATGCCCTTCTGCAAAATCCCGGAGCCATGTCTTCCGTGTTATGTTGCGGAAATTCCCAGCATCCCCTCGGTGTCCAGTAAGAGCAAGGCGCAGTGTGTCTACGCCGGAAGAGCGGAGGAGCTCGACAACTGAATCCATATTCTCCGGTTTCATATTGAGTCCGTGGACAACCATTGCTGCGGCGCGGGCGGGACGATCAGCAAGAAACCAGCGGTAGTGGTCGAGATGTGGCATTCCTTGGAAGCGATTAGCGAACAGAGATGGCGCGGGGCGATTATGGTGTCTTCTTCTCCGGAAGAACCAGCGGAATTTTTGCGTCTGTTGCTACGTTCATGAGGTCGATGGCGACACGAAGGGCAACTTCGTACGTATTGACCGACGTGAAACCCATTCCGGAAATGTGGCGGAGACCGATGCGTACGGGAACGATCTCCGCGGGCCATAGCGTCCGTGTCCGCAGTGATTCTTTCCCGATAATGCGCTCCTTCGGTATCGCGGAGAGCGGAGGCGGCGGAAGTTGCGTGTTCCATACGCAGAAGCCGCAGAGGAGAGACGTGTCCTTCTCATGGTGGAGGATGCGGGCTTGTTTCCGGTGACTAGCGAGCATGAGGCGGGAGCGGTACTGCGTGGAGGTCCATGGGTCGAAGCACTTGATGCCGAGTTTCTGGAGAGCATCAACCGTCTCGTTGCCGATCGTCTCGATTTTTGATGTCTGTCCCTGAGGGAAATCGAGGGAAGGATTGAGGTTGCGGACACGGATGAGGTCGGCGGAGGGAGTGATGGACGTCGTTTGACTTGTAGGATCTCTCTCGGCCCATGTGACGATCATTTCGCGCGCGGAGAGGACGGTGAGCCAGAAGCGGACCATGTGCTCCGCCCACCGCGCGTACTCCGCGAGTGTCTGGCACCGCTGCGGCGCCTCTTTCATACAGTCGTCGTAGACGGCTTTCACGCCAGCCCACCACTGGTCCTGCGGACCCTTCGCGTGGAGTTCTCCGAATTTCTTCGTGATGTGCTCCGACAGGAGGTGCACGTCGAGCGGTCCCTGCACCTTCGTCACGGTTTCCCCGATCGTGCGCGCCAAGATCAGTGCATTTTCGAGGCTGCCCATACGTCTATGGTACTGCATTCCCTGCTACCATATTTTCCGATGTCCAAATACGACCCATCCATTATCGAACCAAAATGGCAGAAGCGGTGGGAGGAGGCCGGTGTGTACCATGTTGATCTGAAGGTAGGCAAGGAGCCTCATTATTGTCTCGTAATGTTCCCGTACCCGAGCGGGGCGCGGTTGCACGTGGGGCACTGGTATCAGTATGGGCCGACGGACAGCTATGCGCGCTTCTTGAAGATGCGCGGCCATGACGTCTTCTTCCCCATGGGATTCGACGCCTTCGGACTTCCCGCGGAAAATTTCGCCATCAAAACGGGCACGCCGCCGGCAGTATCCACGGCGGAGAACGTGAAGAATATGATCGAACAATTCCGGCGGATGGGATGCATGTACGACTGGTCGAAGGCACTCAACACGTCCGATCCATCCTACTACCGCTGGACGCAGTGGTTGTTTCTTCGGATGTTCGAGCACTGGTTGGCATACAAGAAGGAAGCTCCCGTGAACTTCTGCCCGCAGTGCCAGACGGTGCTTGCCCGCGAACAATGTCAGGATGGCGCCTGCGAACGGTGCGAAACGCCGGTAATCCAGAAGCCCCTCACGCAGTGGTTTTGGAAAATACGCGATTACGCGGATCGCTTGCTTGATGGACTCGATGATCTCGATTGGCCGGAGAAAACGAAGCTTATGCAAAGGAATTGGATTGGCAAGTCACAGGGTGCGGAGATTCGGTTTGAAGTGGAGCGCCACGAGGATCATGCGCCATGGGAAAATCCGGAAAAACCACCAATCGTCACGGTCTTCACGACGCGTCCCGATACGTTCTTCGGCGCCACGTATCTCGTCCTCGCGCCGGAGCATCCTCTTGTCGAAAAGATCGCGACGAAGGCGCAACGCAAGCATATCGAGGCGTACGTGAAAGAAGTGAAGACGAAGAACGAACTCCAGCGGACGGACCTCGCGAAGGAGAAAACCGGCGTCTTCACCGGCACTTATGCTCTCCATCCAGCCACTGGCGAGCGTCTTCCTCTTTGGATCGCGGACTACGTCCTCATGACGTACGGCACCGGTGCCGTCATGGCGGTGCCGGCGCACGACGAACGCGACCATGCTTTTGCGAAGACATACGAATTGCCGGTGCGCGTTGTCGTAAAGCCCGAATACGCGCGCTACATCATTATTGAGAAAAGCCTCAAGCCAAAACATGTTGAAGAACTCGGGAAATTCGGAATGGCCACCGTGCAGAAGGAAACATCAGATTGGGGGAAATTTTTCATGGTTGAGGTAGAGCAATCTCGTGAAAAAGAACTCATTGCATTCCTCGAAAAATATTTGCTCACCAGTTCCGATGATGGCGGTGCGTGGTATGCCGATAGCTTGGGCAACACGAATATAGTGGTCTATCCGAAGAAGAATTTTCATATCGTCGATGAAGTGTCCCTCAAGGAAGCCTGCGCGTACGGTCTGTCTCTCGGCATTCCAGCGGAACAGGTTGATTTTGATATTCCCAATCAGGCCTTTACCACAAATGGCATCTGTGTGAATTCCGATTTTCTCAATGGCCTTAAAACTTCTGACGCGAAAAAGCGCATCATTGCGTGGCTTGAAGACGAAGAGCGGGGGAGGGGAATGACAACCTATCGCCTCCACGATTGGCTCGTGAGCAGGCAACGCTACTGGGGCGCGCCGATCCCGATCGTGTACGACCCGGAAGGCAATCCGCATCCTATTCCGGAGAAGCATCTTCCATGGCTCCTTCCCACCGATGTGGAATTCAAGCCCACCGGCGAGTCGCCGCTCCGGCACAGTAAGGAATTCCGGGAGCGGACGGAGAAAATCTTCGGCAAAGGCTGGAGGCCGGAATATGACACGATGGACACCTTCGTCTGCAGCAGTTTCTACTATCTGAGATTTTTGATAGGAGGAACGGAAATTCCATTCGCCGAGGGGGGAGGGATAGGGAGAGGGGGTCGGAAAACTTCCTTCGTTGATCCGTCTCTCGAGCGAAAGTGGATGCCGGTTGCCACCTACGTCGGCGGCCCAGAGCACGCGTGCATGCACTTGATCTACGCGCGATTCGTGATGATGGCTCTCAAGGATTTTGGCATTGTGTCCCACGAAGAACCGTTCAAAAAATTAGTTCATCAGGGGCTCATAACGAACAAGGGGGCGAAAATGAGTAAGAGCAAGGGCAATGTGGTGGATCCGGATCCGCTCGTTAAAAAATATGGGAGCGATGTCTTCCGCATGTACCTCATGTTCATGGGTCCCTACACCGACGGCGGCGATTGGAGCGAGACTGGCGTAAAAGGGATCGAGAGATTCGTGCAGCGTCTTTGGAAGCTCTTCTCTTCCCTCTCCCCGCGGGAGAGGGCGGTGCCATGTACCGCGCAAAGCGCTGGTACTGTGGTTAGGGTGAGGGGCAAAGACAACTCCATAGTTCTCACAGCTCTTCACCGCACCATTAAAAAAGTCACGGAAGACATGGAACAATTCCATTTCAATACCGCGATCAGCAGTCTCATGGAATTCCTGAATGTTCTGGAGGAACAGGAGCATGTCTCACCGGAGATGCTCAAGACGTTCGCCATTCTTCTTGCGCCCCTCGCGCCACACCTCGCAGAGGAGTTGTGGGAGATGCTTTCCGCAGCGACGGTTCATGAACCGTCGCTGCGGAACGAGAAACCAGCAACCAGCCTGTCCGGACGACTTGGTCGGACGGACAGCCAGCAACGTTTTATTTTCCACCAGCCCTGGCCGATCTACGATCCCAAACTCCTCGTTTCCTCGACAATGATGATTGTCGTGCAGGTAAATGGCAAAGTGCGCGCCAATGTAGAGCTGCCAGCAGATTCCACGAAGGATGAAGTGATTGCTGCAGCGAGGCAACAGGAGAATATTGCGAAATATCTCGGTAACGCCCAGATGAAGAAAGAGGTGTACGTTCCGGGAAAACTCGTTAATTTTGTATCGTAAGCTGCTCACCATGATACATACCATGTATTGGTTATCAGTATACTAGTATACTGATAATTCTGCCGCATCCCGATCATTTATGTCACGAGCGGAACGCTGGAGTTCGCCGATAACGTCATCGGCGATATCGTGGGCGACGTTGGTGGCGCGGAGCCACCGGTCGTCGCGCTCGGGGAGAACCGTCCAGAAGAGATCGATGAGCTTTTGCGCAATATGCGCCTGGAGCGTCTGAGTTGGGGGCGTGCCTTGGAGTTGTTCCGCGAGAGACCCGCTTACAATGCCGGGCAGGCGCCGGTCGGCGTGCAGGAGCAGATTGATCGCGCGGCGACGCTGGCGGCGATCGCAGCGCGGGCCGCGCACGGCCCGCAGGGCCGGCGGCGGTTCTGCCAACGT
This sequence comes from uncultured Candidatus Peribacteria bacterium, assembly GCA_964632925.1. GTDB lineage: Bacteria > Patescibacteriota > Gracilibacteria > Peribacterales > Peribacteraceae > 01-FULL-54-110. The sequence goes on along the minus strand of CAZWCH010000051.1, from coordinate 744 downwards.
GCGAATTTCTTCGTCGATGATGGCGGCGGTTTCTTGAAGTATGTTTTCCATAATATACCAAAATGCTTTTATGTCAATAATCGGAACGCACGGTATCATGCATCCATGAGAACGCACCCATTTGACCGCTATGCGTCGTTCACCGATATCGTGGCGCTGAAAGAGTGGAGCGCAAAGCCGCTCCGCAGGAGCGTGCGGGTAAATACGCTGAAGTGCTCCGTGGAACGGTTCAGGGAATGGGCGGATGCGAAGGGGTGGACATTGGAGCAGGTGCCGTGGTGCTCTGAGGGGTTTTTTGTGGAGAGACCGGCTGCCCCTCACCCCGGCCCTCTCCCAATGGGAGAGGGGGATCAGCCAAATTCCCTCTCCCCGCGCCCATTCGATTCGACTCAGGGCGCCCTGAGCTTGTCGAACGGGCGGGAGAGGGTTAGGGTGAGGGGCGACGAGCGCGAAGCGCTCGGCAAAGACCTCCTACACCTCATTGGCGGTTTCTATATCCAGGAGGCGGCGAGCATGCTGCCGGTGGAGCTGCTCGATCCGCAGCCGGGAGACGCGGTCCTCGATATGTCCGCGGCGCCGGGAAGCAAGACGACGCAGATCGCCGCGAAGATTGGGCGTGTCATGGTGAGCTCGTCGAACCACGACACGCAGAATGTGCCATTCTTCGACGGGCTCAGGATGACACATTCACATGGGGTCATCCTTGCCAACGACATCCAGGAGCACCGTCTGTGGACGCTCAAG
>CAZWCH010000050.1:0-6668 GCA_964632925.1 uncultured Candidatus Peribacteria bacterium | reverse complement strand
TCTTCCCAACGATATCCGCGCCGACATCCGCCGCCTTGGTATAGATCCCTCCTCCCAGCTGCGCGAAGAGCGCGACGAAACTGGCCCCAAAGCCATATCCCACGATGAGTGCGGGAATCTCCGCCGCCGGACGGTCCAATCCGAAGCGATAGAGGAGATAGAGACCGCTGATGCCGAGGAGCGAGAGAGAGGTAATCACAATGGCAGGAACGGTTCCCCCACGGAGCGCCATCTGCAGCGCTGCGTTGAGACCGCCGTGCGCTGCTTGCGCGGTCTTCATGTTCGCGCGCGTCGCGACCACCATGCTCACCACTCCGGCTACCCCCGACAGCACGGCGCCGAGCAGGAAGGACCCCGCCACTTCAACACCCCGCACCCACCCTTCCTCCCCTCCCGTCCACCCATGCACCGCCAGAATGAGAACGGCGACGAGGACGGTGAGAAGAGCAATGGTGCGGTACTGCCGGCGAATGAACGCATACGCTCCAACGGAAATCGCCCGCGCGACTTTGGCCATGGCGGGATTCCCATCGGGAGCCGAGGATACCCCCGACCAGAACACCCATGCGTAGAAGAGGCAGAGGAACGCGATCACCGGCGCAATGAGCTCGAGAAAGAGAGTGACGATCATAGAAAAAGGGGAAAGCCGCTACACTGTGCCATGTGCGCCACGGCATAGCCAGACATTCTCGACTCCGGCGCCGCATAGCGGCCATGCCGACAGGACCGGGGGTGTACCGCTGGCTGGATCAAAAGAAGAACGTCCTCTACGTCGGGAAGGCAGGCAATCTCCGTAAACGTTTACAGAGTTACCTCCGGAGCCACAAAAGCGATGGACCGTGGCGCAGGGCACTCTTGGACGCCGCGGTCGACGTCGACGTGACGCTCACGCCGAACGAACGCGAGGCATTCATCCTCGAAACAAACCTCATTAAAGAATTGCAGCCGAAATACAACGTCCTGATGAAAGACGGGAAAAATTACCTCTATGTCCGCATCGCTATGGACGACCCATTCCCTCGCATCGACCTCGTGCGACGCATGGAGAAGGACGGCGCCGAGTACTTCGGGCCATACCTGACGAGAGAATCCGTCGAGCAGATCCTCGCAATGCTCCACGAACTCTATGACTTTCGCGCATGCCGACGATCACTGGACATGCTGAATAAATGCCCTGAAACGGCATTCGTGAATGCCATGCCGTGCCTCGAATACCAGATCGGCCGCTGCTGCGGACTCTGCGCGGGGATGGTGCGCCGGGAAGAGTACCGCGGAAGAATGGAACAGATCGCGCGTTTCCTCCGCGGAGAACAAAGAGAAGCACGGAAGCTCCTCCGCGATCGCATGGCCGCAGCGGCGGCGGCGAGAAAATTCGAAAAGGCAGCGAGTATGCGGAATGCGCTCACAGCGCTGGAGGAGACGCCGCGCGGCGGCATGCTCGCGGCGGACGCCAGCGACGAGGAGGGGGATATTTTCGGCGTGGCGCTCCGCGCGGGACGCGCGCATGTGGTCATCTTCCTCCAACGACATGGACGCATTGTTGGGGACGTCCGCTTCACACTCGAAGGACAAGCGGACGCTCCCGCGCACGTCCTCGAACAATTTCTGCCCCAGTATTACGGGGAACACCGAAACATTCCGCGGCAGATCCTCCTCCCCATGGACATTGAAGGAAAAGACGCCCTCGCTCAGTGGCTCACAGAACAGCGTGGAGGCTCCGTGCGCATCGTCGCGCCGAAGCGCGGACAGCGGTACCGCCTGCTGCAGCTCGCGGAGAAGAACGCAACGGAGCAGGCGCGGCAAGAAGCGCAGGAACGGGAGAAGAAGCAGAAAAATACGTCTGCGGCCCTCCGCGGCCTGCAGAACGCTCTCCGCCTCCCCCGCCCCCCGCGGCGCATCGAGGGGTACGGCGTCAGTCACCTCAGTGGAACGGAAACTGTCGGGAGCATGGTCGTCCTGCGAGGCGGAGAGCCGCAAAACGCCCACTATCGCTCCTTCGTAATCCGCACGATGAAGGAAGGCGCCATCGATGACTGCGCCGCCATCCACGAGGTTTTGACCCGCCGCCTCCGCCATCTCACGCACAAGGAAGAGGAACCGCCGCGGCACCGGCAAACACCCGACCGGTCGTTCTCCCGCATTCCGGACCTCATCGTCATCGACGGAGGAAAGGGGCAGCTTTCCATTGCCATTGACGTGCTGCAAGAATGCAATCTCACCATCCCCGTCGTTGCCCTCGCAAAACGCGAAGAAGACCTCTTCGTTCCCGGTTCGCCGAAGCCGGTACCACTCCCGAAGGATTCTCCTGCGCTTTTCCTCCTCATGCGACTCCGCGACGAGGCGCACCGCTTCGCCAACCGGCATCGCGAACAACGTATGAAAAACCGCCTCCTCAAGGACTGATACACGACAAACACCCTCTCTCTGCGGGAGAGGGCAGGATGAGGGGCACTTTTCCTTGTAACGAACAAATGTGGCAGTTATACTCCCTTCCATGAAAAAACTCTCCTTCGTCGTAAGTGCGCTCGGCGGCGCGGTCCTCGGCTACCTGGCGAGCAATCAGCGCCTTCGCGAGGAACTCACGAAAGCAAAAGGACCGGATGCCGCAAGAAAAATACTGGCCAGCCATCTTCAGAAAGACGGCAAGCGCATCGGACAGGATATCCGCTCTTTCCTGGAAAGCGCCCACGTGCAACAGAAAATCCGCGGCGCGCAGACCCTCCTGCAGCAGCAATGGCAAAAAGCGGAGGGGGAGCTCCACCATCTCTTCGATAAAGGAAAGCAGGAAGCGGCGAAGTTCTCGCACAAAACCATTCGCTCTGCCCGTTCCTCCGTTAAACGAGTGAAGCGCTTGTCGAAAATCCCGTGACGCCCCCCTCCCGCCCCCCCCGCTTCATCGTCTTCACCGGTGGCGTCTGCAGCTCTCTTGGAAAAGGCATCGCCGCCGCGGCGATCGGAGCCATTATGAAAGCCTGCGGGTTGAAAGTCTTCGTCCAGAAGATTGATCCCTACCTGAACATCGATCCCGGCACCATGAGCCCATTCCAGCACGGGGAAGTGTTCGTGACGGACGACGGAGCGGAGACCGACTTGGACCTTGGACACTACGAACGCTTCATCGATGAGCCGATGCGTCGTCTTTCCACGGTGACTGCAGGCCAGATCTATCAGGACACCATCAACAAGGAACGGCGCGGGGATTTCCTCGGAGGCACAATCCAGGTGGTTCCCCACATAACGAACGCGATCAAGCAGAGAATAGCGCAGGCCGCAGAAGCCATGGGGGCGGACATTCTCATGGTGGAGATCGGGGGGACGGTGGGCGACATCGAGAGCCCCGCCTTCCTGGAAGCCGTCCGCCAGCTACGAAGCGAGCTGGAACCCGGCCGCCTCTTCCACATTCACCTCACCCTCCTGCCGTACCTGAAGGGGTCAAAGGAGCTGAAAACAAAGCCGACGCAGCACTCCGTCCAGGAACTCCACCGCCATGGCATCCAGCCGGACATGATTCTCGCCCGCGCCGATTTTCCTATTCCCGATGATCTCCTCGATAAGATCAGCCGCTTCTGCGATGTCCCCCGCGCGGCAGTCATCCCGGCCCCCACACTCCACTCCATCTACGATGTTCCTCTCCATCTGGAGAAGTACGGTATTGCGCGCATTATCGGGGAGAAACTCGGTCTTGGAACGCTCGCGCCAAATATGACAGAGTGGGAGGAAGGCCGCCTGCGTCATGACGCCGCAAAGAAGGCTATCCGGATCGCCCTCGTCGGAAAATACACCGGCCTTGAAGACGCGTATCTCAGCGTGATCGAAGCGATCAAATCCGCTGCTGTGGGACATGTCCGGAAGGCGGAGATCCTCTGGATTGATAGTGAGAAACTCGAAGAGAAAGATGAAGAAACCTGGGCAATCCTGAGGAATGCGAACGGCATCGTTGTCCCTGGCGGATTCGGTTCGCGTGGAATCGAGGGGAAAATTGCCGCGATCCGCTATGCCCGCACAAAGAAAATTCCCTATCTCGGCCTCTGCCTCGGCGGGCAGCTCCTCGCGATCGAGTTCGCGCGCGCGGCCCTCAAAGATCCAGCCCTCACGAGCGAGGAATTTGACGAAACAGGAACGATCCCAAAGAGCAAATACGTCGTCCACTTCCTCCCGGGCCAGGCGAAGGGGACGAAGAAAGGAGGAACTCTGCGCCTCGGCGCCTACCCATGCTCCATCGTCCCACACACCAAAGCATGGCAAGCCTATCAATCCCCTCTCCCCGCGCCCATTCGATTCGACTCAGGGCGCCCTGAGCTCGCCGAACGGGCGGGAGAGGGGAAGGGTGAAGGGCCGTTCATGGTTTCCGAGCGACACCGCCATCGCTACGAGTTCAACAATGCTTTCCGCAAGAAATTGGAGACGAAAGGCCTCCTCTTCTCCGGTATATGGGAAAAATCCGGCCTTGCGGAAATCGTCGAGGTGCAGGACCACCCCTTCATGCTCGGCACACAGTTTCACCCCGAATTCCAGAGCCGACCCCACCGCCCCCACCCGCTGTTTGCCGCCTTTGTTAAAGAAGCGTGTAATTCCCTCCCCCGTGGGGGGAGGGCTAGGGAGAGTGGGTAGAAGAATTCATTTGACCCCTTCTCCTGTATCCTCTCCCCAAGGGAGAGGAGGTTTTTTAAATTACCCTCCCGACCGGCAGTACTGCCGGAGAATGGAGAAAATCCCCGCACTGCAGAGAACGTTCCACCCCGTCATGATCCGCGTGCTGAGCCCCGCCTGTCGCAGGTGTTTCCTGCAAAGGTGCGGATGCGCGCGGAGAGCCTGGAACAGGTGTTCCGCCGTCGGCGGCACGTCGCGCCGGAGCGGAATGGAAGTATAGGCCGCAAGGTACTGATCGGGACGATGACTGTCTGCGGCGGCCATGAGCGGCCGCTGCGTGTCGCTGGCAAACCGTTTCGCGGCGGCGTTCGCGCTCCGTGAGAGAAGAGCGTTGAGCTCGATCGCCACGGGAAACTTCGCGACTTCTCGCTGGAGGGACGGAGCAAGAACGGAAAGCCCCTCCGTATGGTAATAATGGGGGACGACGATCTCCATGCCCGCCTCGTGCGCGGAGCCGACGAGTGACAAAATCTTGCAGCGCGTCGCGCCGTAGATCGGGTCCCGGGGATCGAGCGCTGGTTCGACGACGTCGCGGAAAAACGCGAGCAGTTTCGCGCGCTCCGCATAGAGAAGAACATCGACGCCGCCCTCCTCCGCCTTCACCTCCACACCAGGAAGAATGCGCGGCAAAGCAAACTCCTCATGCGCCCGCACAGTATTATGGTCGGTAATCGCAATGAACGCGTTCGCCTGCCGCGCCTCCTGCGCGATCGCATCGATCTCCCACGGCGTGCAGCTTCCGTCGGAATAGGTCGAATGCGCGTGGAAATTCACGCGAAAGCGCTGATAGGGAAACAACTTTTCGAGCACGGGCACCGATTGTAGCACGACCAGTGCAGCACCACCCGCCTACACCCGCATGTGACACCAGTAGCAGGCAACAGCGCGGCGGCGGGAAGGGGCGGTCCGCACGCGCACCGGCCTTTCTGCAGAGGACGCGAAGAGCGCGTGAATCGCGCAGCCGAGCAGAATGAGGAAAGCTCCAAGGGCAAATTGCCAGAGAACGCCGTCGCGCGTGGGAGCAGGCAGAATATCGGGGGCCGCGCCATGGCCCTGAATGAGGCGCATTCCCTCTATGGGACGAGGAGTCGTTACATAGGACCCCTGCCACGTGAGCTGCGCACGGCTCGCCGCGGGAGTGATCGCAAAAACGGCGCTCGCGACCAAAGCGACAACGGAAACCACGAAGAGAATGTGACGGTATGTATTTGACATATATCAATTATATTATATCAAAATAGTCTATAGTGGGCAACACATGCAGCGAGACATCATCCTCACCTTCAACAGTGGTTCTTCGAGCATTAAATTCGCCGTTTTCCGCGACGAAACGGCATTGGAACGCCTGCTATCGGGGACGGTGGAGCGCATCGGGCACGACGATACCGTACTCACGATCACCAACCACGACACGGAGCGGACAACAGAGGAACGGTGCGCGGGAAGGAACCATGCCGATGCGGCGGAATGCATTTTCGCATACCTGCAACGCGCGGCACTCATGGAACACATCGTCAGTATCGGGCATCGGATTGTGCACGGCGGCGACCGGTTTACGGCGCCGATCCGCATCGACCATTCCGTCTGCGACGCTCTCCGCCATCTCCTGCCCCTCGCTCCGGAGCACCTCCCGCACGAGCTGTCCCTCCTGGAATACGTGGCAGAACACTTCCCCGGAATTCCACAGATCGCCTGCTTCGATACCGCGTTCCATGCACAGATGCCCGACGTGGCGCAGCGCATTCCTCTGCCGAGGAAATTCGCCGCGAAGGGGATCCGCCGCTACGGCTTCCACGGCATCTCCTACGCGTACCTCCTTGAGGAACTCCGGAGGGAATCCCCGAAAGAGGCGGACGGGAGAGTGATTTTTGCGCACCTCGGGCATGGCGCAAGCCTCGCCGCAGTCCGCGGCGGGAAATGCCTCGATACCACCATGGGATTCACTCCGGCCTCCGGCCTCGTTATGGGGACGCGGAGCGGAGACATCGACCCCGGCATTGCGTGGTACATGATGAAAA
>CAZWCH010000049.1:0-6697 GCA_964632925.1 uncultured Candidatus Peribacteria bacterium | reverse complement strand
CCATTCGGCCCCGAGCTCATGGCCGAGGGGCGGGAGAGGGCAGGGTGAGGGGCTATGTTCCCTCTCCCCGCCATTCGGCCCCGAGCTCATGGCCGAGGGGCGGGAGAGGGCAGGGTGAGGGGCTAGCCCCCTCCAACTCCTGAACAATGTCTTTGGATTTCGATCCATCGCCCCCTCCCTGCACCGTCGCCACTACATCGACGCCGACGTTTGGAGCAATCGCAGGCGGCGGTAGGACGGCTTCGCCGCGGGCCGGCGGCATCGGGGGAGACGCCGGAGAAACTTTTGCCGGAGCCGGAGTCACCGCCTCGGCGTCATCCTCCGCGCGCAAAGCCTGGAGACACTGGGCTATCCGCTGCACGCAGGAGAGCACCTGCAACTGGAAATTCCCCCCCTTGGGAACCTTGAACCCAGCGGCCCGCGGGTGTCCGCCCCCCCCGTACGCCCGCGCGGCGAGGAGACTCGCGTCGATGCGGGCGGATGTCCGGAGGCTCGCCTTCAGGCCCCCATCCTCTATTTCCGTAAAGAGAACGTACACATCCGCTCCGGGGATCGTGCAGAGGAGCTCGTCGAGAATGCCATGCGTCTCCTTGCTCCCCGCTCCCATCTCCGTGCAATCTTCACGACCGACCCCCGACCACACGATCCGCGCGTCGGGATCGACCTGGATATGACTGAGAGCACGCCCCCAGATCTTGAGCGTACTCAGGGGCTTCGTCTTGTACAGCTGCTGAATGATTTCCTGCTGGCGGCCGCCGGCGTCAAGGAGCGCAGCCGCGACCTCCAATGACCGGGGGGAGGTGTTGGGATTCTGGAAACTCCGCGTGTCGGTAATGAGGCCGGTAAGGAGAAGCGTCGCAAGGTCGGGCGTCAGGAACTTCTTCCATTCCGGAACGCGGTTCACCAAGTGATAGAGAACCTCCGTCGTGCTGGCGCACGCAGGGTCGATAAGGTGCAGCTGCCCGAACAGCGTGTTACTGATGTGATGGTCGATATTGAGAATGGGGATGTCGGAAAAGAGATGCGGCGTCCGGGTATAGATGCTTCCCAGAAGCGGCAAATCCGCCGTATCGACGATGACGAGGAGATCGTAGGGCGCGGAAGTCGCCGCGCAGGAAACGTGCTCCGGCTGAATGCTCCCGCGCTTGGGCGCCACGATGATGTGGACGCGGCGATCTTCAACGGTGTAGCGAAGCTTGTCCACTTCCACGCCGTCCCCCAAAGAGAGGGTGACGACGAACTCTTGGGAAGCCTTCGGATCCCGCGCGACCGTCTCCACTAAAGGGAGGAACCGAAGGGCATCGGGGAGCAGTTCTTCGCACACGACCGTCGCGTCCTTCCCCATGGCGCGGAAAAGGTATGCGCACGCGAGAGCGCTGCTCAGGGCATCGGGATCGACATTCGCATGGGGGAGAATGAGAAACCGCGTATGGCGGTTGATGGCTTGGAGAGCGGCGTCGACGGCAGTCTGGGGGAGGCTCATGAGAAAAGCGGTAACATTACATTATATAATATAAACTATATTTTCGCAAGTATTACGAATGAGAAAAGATCCCATACAAGCAGAGGGAATCCTCCCTGGCAAGGCGGGCGGTCTTCCCTCCCCCTTTCAAGGAAGAATACAACCCTCACCCTGCCCTCTCCCTTCGAAGGGAGAGGGTGTTTTTTCTAGCCCCATGGATGAGCGATGTGTACGATTCCCACATCCGGGACGTAGCTCAGTTGGCTAGAGCGCATGCATGGGGTGCATGAGGTCGCTGGTTCGAGCCCAGTCGTCCCGACCATCACAAAAACGGCGACATGTACACCGCTTCCTTCCCCAATTCCTCCTCAATCCGCAAAAGCTCGTTGTACTTGCATGTCCGCTCACCGCGGCAGGGAGCGCCGGTCTTGATCTGCCCCGTATGGAGAGCAACGGCCAAATGCGCGATGAATGTATCTTCCGTCTCGCCGCTGCGGTGGCTGATGATGGCGCGCCAGTCGCTGTCCTGCGCAAGGCGAACGGCGTCGGCGGTTTCGCTCACCGTGCCGATCTGGTTCAATTTTATGAGAACGGCGTCAGTGGCGCGTGCCTCCAGCCCCTTCCGGACACGCGCGACGTTTGTGGCATAGAGATCGTCGCCGACGACCTGCACCGCGCTGCCCGTCCGCTCATTCAGTTCCACGAAACCGCCCCAGTCATCCTCGCTGTGGCCGTCTTCAATGGAAACGATCGGAAAACGCTTCGTGAGGTCGATGTAGTAGTCCGTCAGACGGTGTGCATCCACGAGCATCCCGTCAACGGCGTACCTGCCGTCGTTATAAAATTCCGATGCGGCGGGATCAATCGCAAGTTTGATGCGATCGCGGTATCCGGCCTCGGCAATGGCCAGGAGGAGAAGATCGAACGCATGCGGAGCGTCGGGAACGCGCGGGGCAAACCCGCCCTCATCGCCCACCGCCGTCACCTGTCCCGCCTTGTGCAAAAGACGATGCAGCGCATGGTACGTTTCCGCCCCCGCGCGCAGCGCATCTGCAAAACGGTCGAATCCCGTGGGAACGATCATGCACTCCTGGAAACTGAGGCCGCTGTCGGCATGCTTTCCCCCATTGAGCACATTCATGAGAGGAACCGGGAGCTGATGTGGACGTGCCACGCCAAATTGCTCCGCGAGCGACCGCCAGAGAGACCTCCCTTCGCTCGCCGCCCGCGCGCGGCACACCGCCATGGAAACACCGAGAATGGCATTCGCGCCCAATTTCGCCTTATGCGGCGTTCCGTCCAAAGCGAGAAGGTGATGATCCACCGCCCGCTGATCGCCGGCTGCTTTCCCCGCCAGTTCTTTCATAATAACCCCATTCACATGCTGAACGGCCTTCAAAACCGATTTCCCACCATACACAGACGCATCGGAATCGCGGAGTTCCAGAGCTTCATGGCTTCCCGTTGACGCTCCCGACGGCACCGCCGCGCGACCGCGCCCCCCATCATCCAGGACGCAATCCACTTCGATCGTCGGATTCCCCCGGGAATCGAGAATCTGACGGGCGTGGAGAGTTTGGATAGTAGACATAGAAAAAGATGGGATGTGAATAAATCCTATCCCTGAAAACTAGAAGCTGAAAGCTAGAAGCTGTGCGCTCGCCTCCGCGCCCGTACATGCAAAATCCCCGTATAAAGTGCAAGAAAGAAAAAGACACTCCATTCAAAACTTATCCCCGATGATACGAGCTTTGGTGGAACGGAAGAACTGCTTGCACTCATGAAAATAGGCACACCATTCGGGGGGAGAGACGGACGATCCACGAGTCCATCCTCACGACCGAGACGCCCCTGCCGCCGATGCATGCGCCGGAGCCGCATCCGCCACACTTCTTCGCCAAGAGAAGATGATGGATCGGTGTTTACGGAGAGTACGCCGTCATCCGACGGCGCTTCCGTGAAAGAAGCCGGCAAATCACGGAAGAAATCCCATGACCACCGCCCATACACCAAAGATACGGCGAAAAGCAGGAAAATGCCGGAAAGCACCACGGACCGAACGACGCGCTGGCGCACGACACGGAAACAGTACAAGAACAGAAGAAGAAAACTGACAGCGAGGGGAGGAAGCCCCTGTTCCCAGGTATACCACACGAGAAGCAGGCTCATGGTGGCGCCGGAATCGCTCAGGGAAGGCGCGGCAGCCCAGACAAGCAGGAGAGCAGACGGAAGGAAGTGGAGCATGCGAAACGTGTAATCCGCGCGCCGGGCGCGAAAAAGCGGCAGGAGAAGCAACGGGTACAGCAGTGAGAGAAGCCACAACCCGCCAAGAAGGAACGCCGCCTGAGGGAACGGCGGGAGAACGCGCATGAGCACCCCCACGCCCGCAAGCACGCCGCCGAGGAGAATGACCAACCGCGTTTCCGTCGCATGCTTCAGAGGCATAGGACAGCGCATGATCCTCCTACAGCCACTTCTTGTAAATGAAATAAACGAGAAGCAGCGCCGTCGCGCCAGCCATGCCCAAAAACAGGGAAAGGAACACCAACGGATGCCCCTGGAACGGAAGCGTCACGTTCATGCCGTAGACTCCCGGAACAATGATGAGGGGAAGGGTAATGACCGTGAACCCCGTGAGAAGCCGGATGACGGCGTTCGTCTTCTGCGTAAGCCACGACTCATGCGTGGCCTGCAACGCCTCGCTCATCTCCTTCGCCGCATCGAGAAGCGACCATTGGCGCTCAATCCCATCGAGGATGTCATCGAAATACGGCGCGAGATCCTCCGCAATGAATTGCCGTTTATGCTCCAGATGAGCGACAATGGCGCGTTGCGGATGGAGAATCGACCGCATCGTGATGATGTTGCGCCGGAGCATGAGAATCGCCTGCAGCACGGTCTGTTCCCCCTTGCCGCCGAAGAGCGTTTCCTCGATACGCCGCAGCTCGCGCATGATTCCCTCCACACGCGGCAGGCTCTCCGCAAAAAGATCGCGCATGAGACGGTAGAGAAGAAAACCGGCGCCCTGCCCGAAGTATTCCTCCTTCCGGCGCTTCGACGTATGGAGACCCCGCCAGAGCCGGTCAACGGACGGCGACTTGCCATCGCGAACGGTGACGAGAAAGTTGCGGCCGAAGAAGATATTGATCTCTTCCTTGAGAATCTTACCCGTCGCGGCGCCCCCGTACGGAATGTGGAATACGAGGAAAAGGTACGAAGCGTATTCCTCGATTTTCGGTCGCTCATGATCGCTCAGGCAATCATCGATATCGAGAGCATGAAAACGGTACCGGCGCTGCACAGCCATAAGCTCGCTCCGCGTCGGCTGCGTGCAATCATGCCACGTCACGCCGGACACCGTAAGGGAGCGCATATAAATCAGCGGGAACGCTTGCGCCGTGGCAGATATTTTTCACGCGAGTCCGGCGGCGCGGCGGAGGGAATCACGTCGTATCCCAGGAGACGCAGCCGGCGAAGCCGCACGATACAACAGAGAACGACGCTTCCACCCCACACGATCCACCAGAACCGCATAGCCAAGTACTGAATCTCTTCCACGCGCGCGACGACGAGAAGGAGGCCCGTCACGCCAAACCATAGGGCGACTCTGTCGAACGACTGCGCGAAGCGGCGGACGGATCCGGAACGCGAACGCACCCGCAGAATCCGGAGCGCCAACGACAGAAGAAGGAGCGCGCTGCAAATGGCGAGCGCCATGCGCGGATGGGGGTCTCCGTACGCCGCCCCTCCGGGATTCGGCCAAAAGAGGTAGGAAAGCGCATCCATGCTCACGCGCGCGCAAGGGTGGATCCTCTTTTCTCTTTGGCGCCATGCCGCGCGTCCGTCGAGCGCACGGCTTTCGCCACCGCGCGCGCCGCCGCCTCCGACCGCAGGCTGCGGGAAAGCGCGCGGAGCAGCTCCGCAATCTCCCGCTCAGCCACGGTCTGCGCGGGACGGAAGAGGAGATACAGGAAAAAACCGGCCACCGGGAGCAGGGCAACAAGAAAAATGGAAAACAGCTGCAATGGAATGGAGGAACTCCGGACCAGAACGTCGCGCGTCACGTAGAAGAGAAGATAGACCGACGCGACGCCGAAACCGAGCACGCTGAGCTGAAACACGCGCGTGGCGGGATCATCGGAAAAAACACCCAGGAGCACATCGAGGGGAGGGAGAAAAGAAAACATACTGACGGGAGAGAAACGAGGTACAAAAACTACAAGTACGGATAACGGCGACGATGAGTGACAACGTACACGATGCTCGCAAGGAGCGCCAGCACCGCGAGAAATTGCGAAAAGCGCAACTCCATCGCGGCGGACGGAAACCATGGACGCGCAAGGGAGTATCCAAGGGCACCGAGAACCAGCGCGCCGATGTACCACAGCATGACCCGCGGCGACATGTGCGGCCGGAGCGCCGCAATGAAGCCCAGACTGAAGAAGAGGAGGACGAGAACCAAAAGATCCAGCGTGGTCGCGAATACCGGAATGCCGAAATCGCCGCGGAACGTCTCAAAGAACATCGTGAGCACCGCCGCGAGCGCGATGCCCGCGAGCGTTTCGGCGCCGGCGCGCCGGGAAAGTTTCCGCACGATCAAGAGAAGAAACGTGAGGAAGAAAAAGGACACGGCATAGTACAACTGCACGGGATGCACGGGAACGGTGTACCGCACGCTCATCGCATCGTACGTCACGCCCCACCAGAGATCCGTCGGACGCCCATAGGACTGCCCCGCGGCAAAGCGCCCAAGCCAGTCAAAACCCCACCCGAACATCGCCGCCGGAGAGAGAACGTCGAGCCATTGGAGAAACGTGGCGCGGGATTGACGCGTGACAAGGAAAAGAACGATGCCGATGCCGACGGCGCCGCCGAGGAAGCTGAACCCCCCGTCCCACACAATGAAGACGCGCCAAACATTCCGAATGTAAATATGGTATTCTGCCAATATCGCCGCCAGGCGTCCGCCGCCAAGAAAGGCGATGAGATACCACCGGGCATGCTCCCGAAAATGATGTAGAGGAAGATTTGCGCGCTCCGCGAGACGGAGAAAAAACTCTGTCGCAAGCCAGGAACCGATGAGAAGAAAGAGCGCGTGCGTCCAGAAAATGAACGGACCGAGTTCCAAAGCTTCGAACATGCAGAGGAGGATACCGAAGAAACCGAAGAAACCGAAGAAACTGTATGGGTCCACCACATCCTGGACTTTCCCTCGGGGAGAGATAAGCAGGAGAG
>CAZWCH010000048.1:0-6854 GCA_964632925.1 uncultured Candidatus Peribacteria bacterium | reverse complement strand
TCAACATTGCCCATGCGGACATTATATCACATGCTATGCTCCTCGCGCAACCATGCCCATCGAACTCACGCCAGTGCAGCAGGACCTTGCTTTGCGGCTCTCGGAGCACGCAAAGGACGCCTGCGAACTCGTTGGTCTCCGATACCAGAAATGCGAACCGCATCACTTTTACCTCACGGTGTACCGCTACTACGGGAAAATACAGGGGATGATGGGAGAGGTGGATCGATGCATCGACTGGTGCATGAGCAAAGGAAAACTGATGTTCACCGCCCAACGGTTCGGCAAGTGGTGCGCCAAGCAGGCAAAGTGGGACAGGGAAAAGGAAATCACAAAATCCGAGCTGGAAAAACTGCGAACGGGGACGGTCTATCAGCAGACCGAGTACAAGAGACGGCTTACACCGCGTGCATAGGGGATAGTGAAGTCAGCAGCGGTACTTCGTGGTCGGGGCGGAGAGACTCGAACTCACGACCTCCTGGTCCCAAACCAGGCGCTCTAGCCAACTGAGCTACGCCCCGACTACGTCTCAGCATACCAGGATGTCCTATGCCCGATCGATGACTAGAGCGCATACCTTTATTGCTCGTCCCGCAAGCGGGACTCGACCCAACTGAGCTACGCCCCGAATACTCATACAATACCAGCACGCCCAATAAAAATTCCCTCTCCCTTCGGGGGGAGAGGGAATGGTGAGTGAGGGACAAGAGAATTCTTTCCATGGTACGATGGCGACATGAACCCCATCCTCCTTTCCTCCATTCTCTTCGGCGCGCTCGGCGGCTTTGTCCGGGGCATCGTCGGCATCGTGAAATACATGGAACAGAACAGGAAAAACAAGGCGATCGATCTGTGGTATCTCCTCTTCTCCCTTGCGGTCGCCGGACTGGTTGGCGGCATCGCGGGAGCGCTTGCCAGCAGCGACCGCCCATTCGCATTCATTGCAGGATACGCCGGAACGGACTTCCTCGAGAGTCTCTACAAAATCCGCCGCCTGCAGGGATCCACTATCTGATTCTTCAGAGTCATGAGCCATCCGGCTCGAGCCGGATGGCTCATGGCTTCAGCCTTCATCCTCTGAAAGATTGATCTCCTCGGAGGCATCCGCGCTGTCGCTGCACGTGCATCCTTCAAAGCATTCCGTGCAGTAGAGATTCTTGCAGACAGCGCAGTGCTCTGCTTGTGCGCCGCAACATTCGGACCGGGCCATAGAAAGAGGGGAAAAAGTGCGGGGATTGTAGCAAGGGGAATGGCCGCAGGAGCGCAACAACAATTGCAAGAAACACAAAAATAGTATATAATATATTAAATGACATACATCCTCACCGGGTTCCGACTGTTCGCACATCGGCACGACGAACTACCAGCTTTTCATGCGGCATATCTCGTTCTGACGATTCTCGTCGCCGCGCTCTTCAATTTGGGAACGTTTGGTCTGCTCATTCTCGCACACATGGTCCTCGACACGGTGAAATACCGCGAAGTGCACCGCATGCGCTGGGCCGATACCATCCGCGCAACCCTCCGGGAAAACATCTTCGACCATACGCTCTTCACCCTCGGCTTTCTCATCGCCGTCTACCTCCACCATTCGCTCCCCGGCATTGCGGGGATCAGCGGCCTCCTCCGGTCCGAGATCACGATCGCCCGCGGCTTGGGGACGCTACTCCCCAAAGCGGAAATTCTCCAGCGGTTCCTCCATGTCGTCTTCCACCTGCAACACCACCTTGCGCACAATGAAACGCCCGTCGGAGAGCGGCTTACACCCACCGAACGATTCTCGATCCTGCTTGCGAGCTGCAGCGCCCTGCTCCTCCTCCTCGCGCCGCTGATTCTCCATGTGGACGGCGCGCAGCTCCTCCGCATCGTGCAGGAAGAACTCATTCCGTGGCGCTTCTAAAAAAGCTCACGCTCCACGTCGCGCGCCCGCGCGTACCATTCGGCTCCTCTCGGGTCGTCGCCGTACCGCATGCGAAAATCCTGCAGGCGCTCTTCGAGCGTCACGAACTCATCGATCTTCAGCCGCTTGTCCGCGTAAAAAAGAATCGTTTGCTCGATGGTTGCTTCGGAATCCGGAGGAAGGCGAACGCCATGCGTGCGGACCACGCTCCCCACCGCGGGGTAGCCCTCCCCTTCCAGAAAGACGGCGCAGGCAGACTCATGCGCAAGGGACGGAAAGCGCGCCCGCTGTTCTTCCCAGGCGCGCACTCCGCCGCAGCCATCGCGAAAATCGAGGAAGCGCAGGAGATCATGAAGTTCACCCGCCCGGAGAAGGAGGAGAGGGCGCGCGAGGCTTCCGCGTTGAAGCATGCCGCCGGCAAGCTTTTCCGCATACGCCCCCACCGCATCGCAATGGCGGCCAATGTGCGGCGGGAGGCATACGGCTTCCCTCCAGGCCAGTACGCGTTCCCGATCGGGCACGGCGACGTCATGGAATGTCACCGTAAGATGCCGATGGCGGGAGTCATCGTCATGGAAGAGAATGTCGATCGCAGGATCATCCGATGGAGGGAGTCCGGCGCGTTCTGTCCATTCGACGCAACGGATACCCGGGTGCGAAGCGGTGGATAGGAGTACTTTGCGCGCATCACCCTCGGACAGACGGTGCAGATCGAGGTGGAGGAGCTCACCGTGCTGTGGCGTTTCATAGCGCTGCTCGAGGGCAAACGTCGGACTCTGGACATGCGCGCGGACGCCAAGTCCCGCGGCAAACCCCTGAAAAAACGTCGTTTTGCCGGCGCCGATCGCGCCGGATAGGCGAATAGTGAGGGGGATGGCATAGAGAGTGCGCGCGAGAGATCTCCCCGCGGATACTGTTTTTTCCGCATCAGAAAGCCAAATTCTTACTGTCTCATTCATTGACGAAAAAGAGAATACAAGGTATAATTATCAGAGAACATACCCACGCCATGGAACAACACAAACACAGAAAAACGTTCCGGCAAAGCCCATTGTACCTCGTCCGCCGTCCCCGCGGGGAAAGCATCCGATACATGAAGCAGCGATCCTCCTTCTGGATTGCCGCCCTGTCCCTCATCACATTCATCACGGGGAACATGGTCGGACAGCACGGATGGTACGCCTTCTGGCACGCGGTCGTCGGCGGCTTTGACGACAGTCTCATCACGTATACGGGAACCACGCCGCCAATCGCGTTCGTGCCGGACTATCAGCGATGGTCGCATCCCGATACCCCGTACCGTGACGTGCCGGCGGAGGTTCTCATTCCGCTCCCGCCCTACGCCGCGCCGTCCGGCGATCCCACAGCATCCGCCGTGTACTCCATCGGTCACATGGGATCGTACCGGACGGGAAGGGAAGGGGACGGCAGCCACCCGGGCATCGATATCCGCGCCCCGGAGGGAACGCCCATCCGAAGCATTGCCAACGGCATCGTTACACAGGTGCGGGAAGACGACGGATTCGGGAAATTTATCGTCATCCGTCATCCACACATGCCCGATCCGGAACAGCCGGCTACGGAAACGGTGCTCCATTCGGTGTACGCGCACCTGCGCGAGCAATTCGTCGCAGTAGGCGAAGTCGTACACAAAGGACAGGAAATCGGCCTTTCGGGAAGTACAGGAATCGTCACCGGTCCGCACCTCCACTTCCAGATCGATCGCGACACTGCGGAATGGCACCCGTACTGGCCATTCACCAGCGCCGATCTCCGGCAGATGGGATGGACGCTGACGGATGCCATCAATAACGGACTGAGGCGGGAGCAAGGCTACGCGCACACGGTCAATCCCATGCTCCTCGTCCAGGCAAACTTCCCTCCGGTGACACCAGTTATCACTGCCACCAATGAAAGAACATCGACACCACCGCCAGCGCCATTGGAAACGACGACGGGGGACCGCGCGCGCATCCTCGCCACCATGACCGCGCGCCGGGAGAAGCGAACGGAGCGAAGACTGACGCGCCAGCGCTTCGTTTGGCAACGGCTGACGGCGGCAGCCGGATCGCCGGATATCGCTCCGCAGCCGGAAATCAAACTCCCGTCGCCAATCGGACAGCCAGTCAGCGGCATTGCAATACACCATGACGGGTTCTTCCGTGAAAACCTTTGGGAAACGATCGAACTCGAACTCCAGGACACACAGGGAAATGCCATTTTATCCAACAACGCTCCGCTCCATCTCCAGATAACCACGGGATATGGCGACGCGGAATTCCAACCGGCGACTCTTTCGGAACTCGACTTCCAGAACGGGAGAGCGTCCGTCAGGCTCCTGCCGAAAGGAACGAGAACTCTCGTCATCCGCGTGCTGCCTTTCGAATCCATCAGCACACCGCTCCGCTACGGAGAACGATAAAAAAAACCGATCACCGCAGGCGGAACATCCATTGAAAAAAAGAGAGCCAGCCAACGCCGTCGAAAAACACGCGCCGTTCCTTGATGTACCACTGCGCCAAGCTGAGAAACCGGTCGGAATGCAGGGACAGAGCACCAAGAGTGACGCCCCGAAGAGCTTTCGAATATGCGAAAGCATACTGGGGGGAATAGAGGAATATCGCGGGAACATCCGTCGCAAGGACGCCGCGGAGCTTCCGAAGCGCGGCATATTGCTCCTGGCCGGATCGGCTCACGCGCACGGTTTCCAGAAGCGCATCGGCCTCGAACGATGCATACTGCGAAAGATTGTAAGCATCCAGACGGAGATCGGTGCGAAGCTGCGTGCGCTTCTGCATGCCGCTCGAATGCCAATACGCATAGCCATCCAAATTGTCGAGAAGAGACTGCCCGAAGAGGAGGACGTCGTACTCCCGCTTGAGGAGACGTTCCTCGAACGCGTTTCGGTCTTCCGGAACTTCCACCGCCGTATCCACGCCGAGGCTCCGCCATTGCTCCGCAAGAGCTTCCGCTATGCGGCGGTAGTGCGGCGGCGAATCGCTCGTGAGAATAGTGAGCGCAAGCCTCTTCCCCCGTCGGTTCACCCGAGGTACAACGGGATCATCCCGGCGACGCAGACGGAGGAATCCGTCCTCCATGGCAAGATCCGACGCCGTAATACGATCGTTCGGTGGAAGAAACCCTGCGCGCGATGCCAGGAACACCTGGACGAGACGCTGCTCTTCGCTCGCACGCCGATACAGGCCGGCATCGGCGGTGCGCCATACGTACGTGGAATCCTGCACGCGTCCTTTCGCATCGGTAAGACGAACGAGGTTGTTTCCAATCCGCAGACTCCCCGTTTCCGCAACGGTGGGAAGACGGACGATCCAACTCCCGGAATGTGCAGGACTGCGTTCGAGAGGCAAGCCGTTGAGACGAAATCCCGGCGCCATTCCCCGCAGCGACCCGGTCACCGTAAGGAGCGCACCCGTATCAAGAAACACCACGGGATGCATACGGAGAATACCGACCTCATTCGCTTCCCGCTCCTCCAGGAGTTCCTGCAGCCTGAGCTTCTCCGGATAATACCACTCCGATTCGAACAGCGCCCCCTGGGCGGCGGCAGGATCGTACTGGTACCGCCAATCGTCGTTCGCAACAGCCAAGAACGGCGTGTCGACGACGGTAGGTTCCCCGATCGCCTGGAGAATGTCGCTCTTGTTCGTCCCCAGCTGCAATCCCAAGCGCAGTTTGGGATCGCGCAGGACATCACGATCGAGATTAAAGAAGAGAGCCACATACTGCGGGAGGGTGTAGCGCACCATCTGAAAACGCAGAGGGACGACAAATTCTCCGCGTTCTTCGCGAGGTACCAGCCGGATGCCATCGAGATTCCCCACATCGGACAGGAGAACGGTGTAGGAGGGAAACACACGAAAGACGATGCGATCCAGATAGTAGGAGGAATGATCAAACGTGCGGGGAAATCGCTCGAGCGTCACTTCCGTACTGCGCTCCGTCTGCACCAGGCTCTTGAAACGATAGGGACCGGCGCCGACGGGCTGAAGGCCGACATCCACGGCCTGGAGAAGCTGCTTCGGAGGAATGCCCTCGAACGAACGGCGGGGCAGAACGCCGAGAGTGAGATTGCTCGGAAAGAATGAATACGGCTTTTCCAGACGGAACTGCACGGTCCGATCATCGATGGCAACGACCGAAACGCCGCGGAAGTTCTGGCGGAGAAGGCCGTTGGGGAATTGGGGGTCTTGGATTGTCGTGAACGTGAACACGACGTCGTCCGCCGTGACGTAATGGGGATCGTCCTCCGTGGAATCATGCCATACGAGACCCTCTTTCAGCGTGCAAGTGTACACACGGCCATCCGCGGACACCGAAAGGGAAGCGAGGTCCTCCTCGATTTTCTGCGTCGTCGGGTTATACCGCAGCAGCCCGGAGAAGAGGAGGGAAACGATGTCGCGATTGACATCGTTCGTAACGGTGAACCACGGAATGAGGAGTCGCAATTCCCCAACGGATCCTTCGATGTACGTGCCACCCGACGCAGGAACGCGCACGGTATTCTGCTCGTAAAACCGCGCGAGGAGGACGGTAAGGCTTGAGAAGCAGAGAAAAAAGAGAACCCCCAGCACCCATCGCTCCCAGCGCGTGAAGAACCGGACGAAGCGGAAAAACACGACAGACATGCGTCAGAAAAGACCTGCCGGCAGGTACCACTGGAAAATGGTCAACCCGAAGAAGAGAACACTGAGAACAACGGTCGCCCGAAAGAGGAACCGCTCCGCCCCGCGCCGCTGCACCACGAACGCCTCGCCGCCACTGAATGCGCCGGAAAATCCCGTCGTCCTCTGCTGAACGAGAATGCAGATGATAAGAAGAATACTGATGGCCGCATGGAGGAGAACGAAGAAGCTCATACGCTGGAAGTGTAGGGAAAAAGTGGTGGGTAGTACAGGATTCGAACCTGTGACCTCCTCGGTGTAAGCGAGGCGCT
>CAZWCH010000047.1:0-7120 GCA_964632925.1 uncultured Candidatus Peribacteria bacterium | reverse complement strand
GACGAATGCATTGACTGCATCCTCGTACCAGACCCCGCTGGCCACGTCGCGATATGCCGCGAAGACGCTCCCAACCGAGGTGAGCATCACGGCGACCGCCGACGTTCCCGCAAGGAATTTCTTCACATGGGAAATGTTCATAAAGTAAAAGAGAAAAAATGAAATAAAGAATCAAAGAACACGAATAGTTTTCATTGCACCGCATTGGAGACTGCCGCCGGTCTCTCCCCTGTACGTACGAGAGGGGCTTGCGCCCGATCTCCTTAGACCTAAAGAGTGTGCACAGAACAGGAAAGTATGCGACGACGGGACTCCAAACTCTCCATGAGCACGACTCCCTCCTATATAAGGAAGGAATGTGATGACCCGCACTGCTTGCATGTACGGGAGTGCCGACTTGTTAAGGATCCTTTACACGCGATCCGCCTTCCCCGAGAATTAACGCGGATCGGAGGAATCCTATCGACAGCGCTCCGCCCATACAAGAGCCCATATCGACAGCGTGCACCGGAAAAAACGGCCCATGGGGCATTTCGTTACAGGACCGCTCCGCCGCAAAAAGAGGAAATCGGCGGTTTTTTCTCTTGTTATAGAGCCCTATACGGGGACATTTCTCCCGCTTTCCTCATAAATACGACTGCTGCCGACTCTAAAAAAATTCCTTGAAAAATTTCCCAGTCCTTGCTGTAAATGCATATAAACTCTCCAAAATGTCATCTTTACTTGTCATCTTATCCTCTCCTCACACCCCTCCTTATAACCTGCCCCTGCGGGGTATCCCGCACTTCGTACCCCGCGCTCTCGATGCAGCCGCGGAGACGATCGCTCTCCGCGAAATTCTTCGCCGCTCTCGCCGCCGTTCGCGCGTCCATGAGTGACTGCACATCGTGAGGGATTACTTCTTCGGCCGCATCGAAACAGCCGAATGTTTGAGAAAGAATGCCGCAGAAATGGCGGAGGGATTTTCGTTCCTCGGCAGAAAGCGGCGCTGTTCGCGACCATGTCATACCATCGAATATCGCCGCCAGCGCCGCAGGCGTGTTGAGGTCGGCGTCCATCGCCTTACCGAAACGATCCATGAATTCCACGATTTTCGGATTTCGGATTTCGGATTTCGGATTTGCTTCGTGCTTCGGATTTCGTGCTTCGGATTTCGTGCTTCGGATTTCCTCCATCCATTCCACAATCGACCGCCGTGCCTTCCGCGCGTCCTCCAATCCCTTCCAATGGAACTTCAGATGCGTCCTATAGTGCACGGAGAGCAAGTAGTAGCGGAGGTCCATCGGATCGAACCCCCGTTCCAGGATGTCATCTAAACTTAACACATTGCCAAGACTTTTTGACATTTTGGTGGAGACGTCATCTCCATCCAAAATGTCACCCTGAGCGAGGGCAGAAAGCCCGAGCCGAAGGGTGGATCCCGCAATTTCGATACGCCGCTTATGCAGCCAGTGGCGAACAAACGGCTTTTTGCCAGTGACCGACTCGCTCTGCGCGATCTCGCATTCGTGATGGGGGAAAATATTGTCTTCTCCTCCTGTGTGGATATCGATCTGGTCGCCGAGGAGCGCCCTGCTCATCGCGGAACATTCGATGTGCCAGCCGGGGAATCCTTCGAGAACTGGGGATTGGGAACTGGGGATTGGAATGCGAGGGGAGAGCCAGCGGAGAATGTGGTGCGCATTCTCGCCGACGCAGAATTTCCAGAGCGCAAAATCGGATGGGTGTTTCTTCGCTTCCTTCACCGAAACACGGGCGCCCGCCTTCATGGCAGAGAGCACATTGCCTGAGAGCGCGCCGTAGGGCGTCGGCGTCTTCGCCGTGACGTCGAAGTACACGCCATCGTCCGTCACGTACGCATGGCCGGACGCGAGCAGGGCTTCCGTCATCCCCTTCATATGTTCGATGTATTCGGTGGCCCGCGGGCGGCGGGCGGGCTCGAGAAGGTGCAGCATCTTCTCGTCTTCCAGATATTCCTCCGTATGCCGCTTCGCGATTTCCAGCGGATGGACGTGCTCTTTCTCTGCTTCCCTTTGAATTTTGTCATCCCCACGATCCGCGTCGTGCAGGAGATGCCCGACATCGGTGATGTTCTTCACGTGCTTCACCGCGTATCCATGCCCGACTTCCAGCCAGCGCCGGAGGAGGTCAGCCATGAGGAAGGACGCATAGTTGCCGATGTGCGGGCGGCTGTAGACCGTCGGGCCGCAGGTGTACATCGTGACCTCGGGCGGGGCGAGGGGGACGAATTCCTCCTCCTTCTTGCTCAATGTGTTGTACAGACGCAGCGCCACGACGGTCAGTATAGCTCACCACAATCTCCCCACCGGCCGCGCGGCGATCCGTTCCCGCTCCCCGCGCGCATGGCGGTCCGCTCGCGCCCCCATCGCCTGGTACTGCGGCGCATCCTCCGGAAAAAAACCGGCAAGCTCATTGGTCACGACAAGGAAATCCTCGACATTCGGCGTCAGCGCGATGAAATGCGTGTTCCGCTCGATGGCCGCGAGGTAGGAGACGAGGAGAGCATCGAATTCCATGCGACGGGCCGCTATGACGCCAATTTCCTTCTGCGTTCGCAAGGTATCGATGAGGCCGCGGAGCGCGCCGAGATGGTTCCATTTGCCGAGGAGCAACGCTTCTTCGTACGCAGTACGTGCGGCAGGAACATCTTGGAGGAGCATCCGCGTATCTCCGAGAAGTTTCCAGGCACGCGCGTCCTCGCGATTCACACGGAAATACTCATCGAGCGCGCGGAGGGCGTCCTGTGGTTTTTCCTGACGGAGGAACAGGTGCGCGCGGCTGAGATGGAGATCGCGGCTGAACGCCTCCCCCCGGGAACGGTCGTACCACCGGAGAGCCGCGGGAACATCGCCGCGCGCTTCCGCATGACGGCCGAGGGAAGACGTGACGAGGAAACGTCCTTCGAAAATTGCGAGGAGCATGAGGATGGTCGCGAGGGAGATTTCTGTGAAACGAAGGAGGCGTGGGTAGGGGATAGAGAGTAGGGAGTAGGGAGTAGGCGATGTATGCAGAGAGAGAATGGCGAGGAGGAGCCAGAAGGGGAGGGCGACGCCGACGAAGTGCAGGTTGAAGTCGAGAAGGAGATGCGCGAGGATGCCGGCGATGGAAACGGTGAGAGGAACGATAGTGATTGAGTGATTGAGTGATTGAGTGATTGAGTGATTGAGTGGAGAGAACGCATTACGGAATACGAGAGCAAGGATGCCGATGAGAAAGAGGAGGAAGAAGATGGCGGCGGGGAGGCCGCGTTCGGAAGCGTATTTGAGGAATACGTTGTGCGCGTGGTCGGAGGTTGCGAAGACGCCTTGCTGTAACCGCGTCTGGACGAAGCGGAAGCTGTAGGGCCCCCATCCGAAGAGCGGACGCTCCCGCACGAGCGTCCACGCCTGTTTCCAGAACTGTGCACGTTCGGTGACGGATGATGTGCCCTCGGCGGCGGCAAACGTGATCTTCTCCGCTACGGACTGCACCGGCGCGAACTGCGCCCGCATGGCATTGAGGCTGAGCACGATGCCTGCGGTGATGCAGAGAATCGACAGGACGCGTCCAAGTGATTGTCTATTCCACACCGCTCTCCACACACAGCCTTCCTGTTTCCATCGGATGAAACACCAAAGGAGGAGCTGAAATCCCCATGCAATGTACGCTGCGCGGGAGTAACTGAGGAAAAGTGTCGCGAGCAGGAGACTGGAAACGAATAACTTCATAACCGAATAACCCGATAACCGTCGCCCGAATGGCCATACCAACGCAAGAGGCCATACCATCAGCACAAGTTCCGCCCACGCATTCGGCCAGTAGTCCGTGTGGAAGCGCGGGTCGAAGAAACTTCCGACGAAGCGCGTGACCGGCTGAAAGACGTACACGAATGCCCCGAGAAACGCGGCGATCGCCGTCGCGACGACGACGGTTTGAATGATGCGCTGCACGAGGGGGAGACCGTATACATCCTGCGACGATTCCCGGCACGCCCAGAGGAAGAGGAGGGTAAGAGAAGAAGCGCGCAGGACTTCGTCCAGACCATAATTCCCCGTCGCGGAGAGAAAGTAACTGAGGAATGTCCACAGGAGGAAGAGCATGAGAGGAACCCACAGGCGCAGGGGAACGCGCGCCGGCACATCTGCTTCTTTCTTCCTGCTACTCCAGTACGCGAGCGTGCAGACCCACGCCACAGCGACGAGGAGCCATGTTGTTTCGAGCGTCTTTCCCCCCTTCCAAAGGATGGAAAGTGGAAGGAACATAAGAAGAACGAGCGGCGCAATCCGCGGCCAAGCAAGGAGGGACATGGGTGTCACTCTACGCCATGAACCCTCACCCTACCCTCTCCCTTCGGAAGGGAGAGGGTGTTTTTATGAGATCTTCCCAGTTAACCTCTCAGTAATTTTTCGTATTTCCCTACCATCCGCTCCAGGGAAAATTTCTCTTTGGCTGCTTCCATGCCATAGCGAGACAGTTTTGCTCGTTGCTCGTTGCTCGTTGCTCGTTCGATTGCTTCCCGAATGGCTCCACTCGATCCAGCAGGGACGACGATGGCTTCCTTCCCATTCTCCACGTACTCCGCCGTACCGCAGGCATCGGTCATGATGACAGGGGTCCCGCAGGCCATCGCCTCCATTGGTGCGAGGGGACAGGGGTCATGGTCGCGGGAAGGGAGAACGAAGAGATCGAGAGAGTGGTAGAAGGCGGCCACATCGGGCACTGAGGGGATGAATGTTATTCGTTGCTCGCTGTGCCCCGCACCGAGCTCTGCTCTGGTGCTGGGGTTGCTCATTGTTCGTTGAGCGAGTTGTTGTAGATGTTCTTTTTCCCGTCCAGTGCCGACGATAGTGAGGTGAACGTTTGGGAGGTCTTTGATTGCCCCGATGAGGAGATCGACGCCTTTTTCCGGCGAGAGGCGGGCGATGGTGCCAATGTGGAGCGTGTCGCACTTCGACGAGCTCAGTGTGACACGCTGCGCGGTGTCATGGTGAGCTCGTCGAACCATGATTCCGCGCAGGAACCGTTTTGTATCTATCCCATTCGGAATCACCACAATATGTTCTGGACCAAATCCCAACTCTTTCACATAGATCCGTTTGCTTAAATCTGACACGACAATGGTTGTTGCAAGCCTGCTCAGGCGCCGGAGGCGCGGGAGCCACGGGTTCCACCGGAGCCAGCGACCGACGCGATCGTGCTCGATCCAGAAGACGCGGATGCCCTGCGCGACGGCCCACTCCGTGAGGAGAAGTTTTTCTGTAAGACTCAACATGCAGATAACATTCCCTCCCCCTTGGGGGGAGGGTTAGGGAGAGGGGGTCGAAGAAACGCGAGCAATTTTTTCCGCATCCTATTGTGTCTCCACAAAAAACTCACTGCCCCCCACTTCGTCACCGGCGGCGACCCAATGTCCAACCTGATAGCTGATAGCTGATAGCTGATAGCTTTTTCAAGGAGAACTTGGCAGGAGCCAAGGAATGCCACCTCATGCCCCCGCTCCCGCAGTCCTTTCATCAAACTCAACGTCTGCATTTCTGCGCCGCCGTAGATGCTCTCGAGGGGGAAGCGGGTGAAGAGGATTCTCATTGCCCCTCACCCTAACCCTCCCCTCTTCTCCCCACCAGACGATCGAGGATCGTGAGCGTCTCCTTGAGGGTCTTTGTTGATGAGTTGACGGTACAGTGGTAAAGAGAGCGCTCGGACTGCGGCAGTTCCTCCTCATGCCCGATGTGCGCGGCCACGAATTCCCGTCCCAATTCCTCCCGGAGGAATTGCTGGAGGGGGAGGGGGATGCGGGCGCAGGAGGCGACGAGATGGAGGTCTTCCTTCCGAAGCTCCTGCGCGCATTGGCACGCGATGTTCACGTAGAACTCCGTCATGTCGAGGTCGATGGCCGGTTCTTCTTCCCCGCCCTCGGGGACGAATTCCGCGGTCGCGGATTCCTCGACGGCCATGTAGCGCCACGCAGGATGGCGGTTGAGGAACTCCGTGATGAGGGCGTCCTTGCCGACGCTGGCGTCTCCCGTGAGGAGGAGGAGCATACAAACCAGGATACCGAAGAAACCGAAGAAACCGAAGAAACCGATCTATCGCGGCGGAGTGATGCGCTCTTGCCCTCCCATATACGGCCGCAGGACCTCCGGGATGGTGACGGAGCCATCGCTATTCTGGTAGAGCTCGAGAATGGGGATGAGGATGCGCGGAGTGGCGATGCAGGTGTTGTTCAGGGTGTGTACGAAGCGCTTTCGTCCATCCGCATCCGTGTACCGGATGTTGAGCCGTCGAGCCTGGAAGTCGCCGAGGTACGAGCACGAGTGTGTTTCGCCGTACGCGTTTCTGCCCGGCATCCACGTTTCGATATCCTGCATGAAGACCTTCCCCTGCCCCATGTCGCCGGTGCAGATGTCAATCACGCGGTACGGGAGCTCCAGCGCACGGAGAACCTCCTCGGCATTCGTCCGGATTTCCTCGAAGAGCGCCATTGCCTTTTCTTCATCCGCCTCGCAGAGGACGACTTGTTCGACTTTCTGGAACTGGTGGACGCGGTAGAGGCCCTTCGTATCCTTCCCGTACGTCCCGGCCTCGCGCCGGAAGCAGGGAGAAAAGCCGCAGTAGCGCGTCGGGAGCTCCGCTGCTTCCAGGAGTTCATCTTTGTGATAACTGCAAACGCTGACCTCCGATGTTCCAATGAGATAATGATCATCGACAGCATAGGTTTGCTCCTCGGCTCCCGGGAAGAACCCCGTTCCCGTGAGGCATTCCCCCGTGGCCATGAGGGGGGGGGTGAAGAGGGTCCATCCCTGCCTACCGGCAGGCAGGCATTTCTTCTTCAAGAGGTGGTCAATCGTGAACTGGAGCAGAGCGAGCTCGAGGCGTGCTCCATCTCCTTTGAGGAAATAACTCCGCGCTCCGGCCACTTTCACGCCCCGGGGAATATCGATGATATCGAGAATCTCACCGAGAGCGACGTGATCATTGGGCTCCCTTGGCGGTGTCATGCCGAGCCCTGTCGAGGCATCCCCCCACCGTTTCACTTCTTTATTGCCCGATTCGTCCTTTCCCCGTGGGACGCGATCGAGGGGAACAGAGGGGAGCAAGAGCTGCATTGCTTGCCAGGAAT
>CAZWCH010000046.1:0-7358 GCA_964632925.1 uncultured Candidatus Peribacteria bacterium | reverse complement strand
GGGTGGACGACGCCATCTCCACGACGCCGGAATCGACGATCGCCGCCATCGACGCGCTCGGCGACCGCGTGGCCGCCGTCATTCTCGGCGGCCTCGACCGCGGCTACGATTTCACATCCCTCGCGGACCGCATCGCCAGCTCCAAAATCCAAACCGTCCTCCTGCTGACGACGAAATCAGCTCCCGGCAGCGCCCCCCGCATCCGAAAGACAATCGAGGCTACGAAAGCCCATATTCACTCATTTGAGGCGCACAGTATGGAAGAGGCGGTACAACTTACAAAAACACACACATCCCTACAACCTACCACCTACAGCCTACCACCTATCTGCCTCCTCTCCACCGCCTCCCCCAGCTACAACATGTTCAAGAATTTCGAGGAAAAAGGTACGTGCTTTCAAAAGGCAATCGGCTCAGCCTGTTGCGAAGCAATAAAAACCAAAGAGCCCTTGAATTTTTTCAGCAAGGAGAATATATAGCCGCGCACTATCCTCACCATCCTCATGCGCCGCTACCTCGCACCTCTCGTCGTCATCGGATTCCTCCCCCTCCTCGCGTCGGCCACGGGAGACGCCCCCCAAACGCACTCCCTCGCCCCCACATTCTTCTGGCTGGCGGTACTCCTCGTCTCCGCAAAGGTATCGGGGCTCATAGAGCGCATCGGCCAGCCTGCGGTCCTCGGCGAACTCCTCATCGGCGTCCTCCTGGGCAACCTCCATCTCTTCGGCATCACCGTCATCGACGCAGTAAAAGAAAACGAGTTTCTGCAATTCCTCGCGGAACTGGGAGTTGTCATTCTCCTGTTCCAGATTGGCCTCGAATCGAACATCCGACAGATGCTCCGCGTTGGACCGCGCGCGCTCCTCGTCGCCATCGTCGGCGTCGCCGCGCCGTTCGCTCTAGGAACCGCCATCGTCGGCCCCATTCTCCTTCCGGGCCTCTCCAGCAACGCCTATCTCTTCCTCGGCGCAGCCCTCACAGCGACATCCGTGGGCATTACCGCCCGCGTCTTCCGCGACCTCGGCAAACTCCAAACTCCGGAAGCGCGCATTGTCCTCGGCGCAGCAGTCATTGACGACATTATAGGCCTCATTATCCTCGCCGTCGTCTCCGCTCTCTCCACAGAAGGCTCCATAGGAATTGCTAACGTCACGCTCATCACGTCAAAAGCGCTGCTCTTCTTGATCGGCGCCATTCTCTTGGGCCACTTCACCGCGCCGCACATAGGAAAATCCCTCGCAAAAATCCACAGCGGCACCGGTATGAAACTTACACTCGCGATCAGCCTCGGGCTTCTTTTTGCGGCAGCAGCACAGTGGATCGGCCTCGCACCAATCGTCGGGGCCTTCGCCGCCGGCCTCATCCTTGACCCCGTGCACTTCCGTCACTTCAAAGATCCGGCAATCGTCACGGATATCCGCGCAGCAGCGGAACACCTGGATCCCGCGCAGCGAGAAGGTATTCTTCAGGCAGTCAGACAGCATTCCCATCGCCATATCGAGGAACTCGTCGAACCTCTCGGTCATTTCCTCGTCCCGCTTTTCTTCCTCATCATCGGCCTCAAGGTGGAACTCGCCCCCCTCATGCAACCGGCGATCCTCGTCACGGCATTGCTCGTCACTGCGACAGCATTCGCCGGAAAAATTATTTCTGGCCTCGCGGCGGGAAAAGTCCGGAAAGCCGTGGTGGGATGGGGCATGGTGCCTCGCGGCGAAGTGGGGCTCATCTTTGCCTCCATGGGGCTTTCCCTCAGCGTGATATCCAAGGATATGTTTTCCATCATCGTCATCATGGTCATCCTCACCACTCTCTTCACACCGCCCATCCTCACGCTGCTCCTAAAAAAAGAAGAAGCATGATCTAGAATGCACGCATGCTCCTCCGCACGCTCAAAAAGACCGCCGGGATTCTCCTGCTCATCATTGGCATTGCCGCGCTCATCACGCCGCTCACTCCCGGAGCATGGCTTATTTTTGTCGGCTTGGAATTACTTGGATTGAGATTGCTGGTCAATAATGGCCTCCGGAAATACTGGGGGCGCGTGAGAACGTTCCTCAAGACGTCGATTTCTGGCCCACTCCGCTGCCGACGGCAACCTTCGCAGGCCGCAGAACTTTCCCGCGGAAAAGGTACCCTTCTTCAAGAATCTCAAGAACTTTCCCCTCCTCCCCCTCCCGGGCGAGGAGAACTTCGTGCTGGAACGGATCAACCGGCTTGCCCGCGGCAGCCATAGACTCAAGACCGATGCTCTTCAATTGCCGCATCA
This sequence comes from uncultured Candidatus Peribacteria bacterium, assembly GCA_964632925.1. Lineage (GTDB taxonomy): Bacteria > Patescibacteriota > Gracilibacteria > Peribacterales > Peribacteraceae > 01-FULL-54-110. The sequence continues at coordinate 5,092 of CAZWCH010000046.1, read as the reverse complement.
TCTCCTGCTCCGTAGACAATACCCCCTTGACCCACTCATTTGATACAAGATCCGCCGGCAAATGCCGGCACGCGCGGCGGAGATTATCGACCGTCGGGAGAAGTTGCCGGACGAGGATCTCGGACGCGAAGACGCGCATATCCTCCGCCTCCTTCCCCATGCGCGCCCGCGCGTTCTGGAGATCCGCCTGCGCCCGCGCCGCAAGTTCTTTGAACGTCTGGACCTCCGACTGCAATCTCTCAACCTCCTTCCGGAGAACATCAATGCCTTTAGGCTCTATCATACCGTCATTATAACGGTACACTGGAATACATGCTTCTCGCCTTCGGTCTCCTCATCGCCGGCCTTGTCCTCCTCGTCAAAGGCGCCGATTGGCTTGTGGACGGAGCGAGCGTGATCGCGCGACGGCTGGGGGTGACGGAACTCGCGATCGGTCTCACCATCGTCGCCTTCGGCACGTCGCTCCCGGAACTAACCGTGAACATTTTCAGCAGCCTTACGGGAGCAAATGACATCGCGATCGGCAACATTGTGGGGAGCAACACCGCGAACATTCTCCTCATCCTCGGCCTTGCCGCAATCGTCGCCCCTCCCGCCTTGCGGACAGAGACGTTATGGAGGAAGATCCCCCTCGCTCTCCTCGCCGCCGTCACCCTCTTCATCATGGCCAATGATCAGTGGATTGATGGGTACGCCATTTCCGAACTCAGTCGAACGGACGGTTTCACACTGATCGGCTTCTTCCTCATTTTCCTCTGGTACATCGTCGGCATGCAACGCGTGGAAGACGGACACGAAAAAGAAACGCGCACTCTTCCCATCGCCACCGGAATGATGGGTGCGGGACTCCTCCTCCTCGTCGTCGGCGGGAAAATCGCCGTGGACGGCGCTGTGAGCATCGCAACGTTCCTCGGCGTTTCCCAGGCTCTCATCGGACTCACCGTCGTCGCAATCGGCACATCGCTCCCGGAACTCGCAACCTCCGTCGTCGCGGCACGGAAGGGAAAAGCGGACATCGCCATCGGGAACATCGTCGGGAGCAATATCTTCAACATCTTCTGGGTCCTCGGCGTGAGCGCGAGCATCCGCCACCTCACCTTTCGCCCGGAACTCAACATCGACCTCCTCGTCGGGATTCTCGCCACCGTCATCCTCTTCATCGTCGTCCACACCGGTGCCATCCACCGCCGCCTCCTCTTCTGGCAACAGCGTGACGGACATGTTATTGAGAGAAAAGAAGGTTTCCTCATGCTCCTCGTGTACGTCGCCTACATCGCTTACCTTGGCTGGCGCGGATGAGATGCTATACTGAGAGTATGTCGGCCATCGTCGCCACGTGCTTCACACTCTCCCTCCTCCTCGGAAATATCTGCTCACAGCAGCTCCTCGCATACGCTGCGGAAGCACAGGAGCCGACCAGCTTCATAACCTCTGTAGAGGGACATCTCGCCTGCAAAAAGTCGCGCGCTCCCCAGTCGTTCACGCACAGTATTCCTCAGAGTAATCGCTGCGCCTCCGGCCACTGTCTCGCAGGAAATCCCGCGGACGCTGCGCTGACCATGACACGAGGAACAGAACAGCAGGTCCCCTTCTCTCCCCCTCTTCTCTCCAAAATCCCGGCCCCACTCCCCTCCGCTCTTCCCTCGGCCCTCACTGCCCACTTCCCCATCGGTCCGCCTCTCTTGCACTTAGCCACCATCGTCCTCCGCATATAGCCGGATTTTTTCCACGAAGGTCTCCCCCTGCCAGACAGGGACTTTTTCCCAATACTTTCACCATCCGACTATGCCACAGGAATCACCACCGACCTGCACCGCAACGCTCCGGATTGCCGGGATGCATTGCCAGAGCTGCGAGATCCTCCTCGAACGCGCACTGAAACGCCTCCCCGGCATCCTCGCCGCGGACGTGGATCATCGCACCGGTACAGCCAAGATCACCGCAAACACGAAGAACCTGCCACAGGAAAGCACCATCGAACACGCCGTCGAGAAAGCGGGCTACCGCCTTGCCTCCGAAGAAGAATCGCCGCACTGCGGAGAAACGCCTCAGGAGAAATGGCTCCACATCGCCGCTTCCCTCATCCTCATCTTCGCGCTGTACAAGATTGTCCGCACCTTCGATCTTGCCTCCATCGCCCCAGCGACATCGGACGCCGTCTCCCTCGGAGGGGTCCTCCTCATCGGCCTCGTCGCAGGGACGTCGAGCTGTCTCGCCGTCACCGGCGGCCTCCTCCTGAGCGTCGCCGCAAAGTACAACGAGTCTGTCCGGGAACGCACGGCATGGGGAAAATTACTACCCCTGCTGCACTTCAATGTGGGCCGTCTCGCCTCCTACTTCATCCTCGGAGGGTTCGTCGGTCTCCTCGGACAAGCCATCACCATCAGTACCCGCATAACGGGGTACCTCAATATCGCCGTTGCCATTGTCATGCTCTGGCTCGCGCTCCAAATGCTCCACATTCTTCCGAAGGGAAGCTGCCCTATCCGCCCGCCGAAAGCGCTCGCGCGGTGGATTGCCGATCTTTCCGAGAGCAAGAACCCCCTCGCCCCGTTCGTCCTCGGCGCCTTCACATTCTTCCTCCCCTGCGGTTTCACGCAATCGCTCCAGCTCGTCGCGCTCGCCTCCGGAAACTTCCTGCAGGGCGCCCTCACGATGTTCGTCTTCGCCCTCGGAACCCTCCCCTCCCTCCTCGGCATCAGCACGATCTCCGCAACCGCCAAAGGACGATTCCAAACCATCTTCCTCCGCTTCGCAGGGACGCTCGTCTTCGTACTGGCACTCCTCAATATCTCGAGCGGCCTCACGCTCACGGGATTCACTCTCCCCCGCCTGGCCTCCTTCGGAGGAACAACAGTCGCCGCAGGGATGCCGGCAATAGTGAATGGCTTCCAGGAAATTTCCATGCGCATCGGCCCCGGCTACTACGAACCGAACCGCCTCACAGTGAAAGCGGGCATTCCTGTCCGCTGGACGATCGATGGAACGCAAGCTGGCGGCTGCACAAGCGTCCTCGTCGTCCCATCACTCAACATTACCCAGGTCATGAAAACCGGTCCTAATATCGTTACCTTCACCCCGCCGAACGCAGGCTCCCTCGCCTTCAGCTGTTCCATGGGAATGGTCAGCGGTACCATCATCGTCATCTAATTCTTCATTCTTACTTCTTCCCTCTCTCCTATGTCCCCAATCACTTGGACCCCTTCCGCTCCGCACGAGAAGCATGACGCCCTTCCGCCATCACACAGCGCATGGTCTACCGGCGACCCGTGGTTCGGCATCAGCATGGGCCTCCTCGGTACCATCGCCGGCTACGCCGCAAATGTCTATATCTTCTAACCATTCCGCCTCCTTGCCATGAAAATCCTCTCCCCGCTCCTCACCCTCCCTCTCATTGCCCTACTCGCCGCCTGCGCGCCAGCCGCTTCCCAACAATCGCAGACAACTCTACCGGGAAGACTCATCCCCGTCACCGCAGAGCTCTGGAAATTCACGCCGAATGTCATTCAAGCCAAACAGGGTGAAGAAACCGTCCTCCAGATAACCGGCATCAGCGGAACCCACGGCTTCTCCGTTCCCGACCTTGGGATCAACGCGACCATCATCCAGGGACAGACTGTCTCCGTAACGCTCCCGACGGACAGGCCGGGCACCTTCGACTTCCGCTGCTCTGTTCCCTGCGGAGCAGGGCATAAGGACATGGTGGGGCAGATCATCGTTACGCCGTAAAAAAATCCTCTTGACCCCGGACTGCGGAGGGGGGTAGCATATACCCCTACCCCCTTCCCCTACCACGCATGCACCACGACGCGAAGAAAAAAACATTGAGCGCCATCGGGCGGCTGGAGGGCCTGACAACCAGGCTGCGCACGATGGTCGAGGAGGATGCCTACTGCCCGAAAATCCTCGAGATCGCCCTCGCCATGCAGGGACAATTGAAATATATCCACAGCACCGTTCTGGAAAACCACTTGCGCACCTGCGCCGTGAAGAAGCTCGCATCCAAATCCGGGACGGAACGGGACAGGTGCATTGCGGAGCTCCTCGCAATCATCGGCCTCTCCACCCGCTAACCCCCGCTGCTCCCATGCAAACCGTCGTTTCCATCCCAGGCATACACTGCCCATCATGCGTCGCGATGATCCGCGAAATCAGCGGCGAATTTCCTGAAATCCAGACTGTCGACGTCGACATGGCGACGAAGACCGTCACGCTCACCCATACCAACGCCCTAGATGTTCAACAGTGGAAACAAGAAATCGAATCTCTCGGTGATACGTATAAAGTTTTCTCGATTTCCGCATGACGAACGTGCAGATTACCCTCACCATCACCGGCATGCACTGCTCCTCCTGCGCAGCCCTCATCACCCGCAAACTCAAGAAAACCGCCGGCATCGAGGATGCCAATGTGAACTTCGCCGCCGCAAAGGCGCGCATTCGCTTTAATCCGGATCAGACAAGCGAAACCGCGCTCATAGCCGCCGTAAAATCGGCCGGATACGGCGCTTTCATTGCCGATGAAAGCGATCGCGAGGCGGACCGCAGCCGCCGCACGGAGGAAGTCACCGCATTTCGCAGGAAGTTCCTGGCCGGATTCCTTTTGAGCCTTCCGATGCTCGCATTCATGGTCATGGCGTTCTTTCCGCATAACGCCATACACCAGGCCCTTCTTCCATACATGGGAATTCTCTCGCTGCTTCTTGCGACACCTGTGCAATTTTGGCTCGGTTACAGCTTCTATCGAGGCATGTGGTCGAGCCTGAAGATGGGTACGTTCACCATGGACAGCCTCATCGCCATCGGCACGTCGACGGCCTACACCTATAGTCTCTACGGATTCGCCGACCATGTGTTCTCCGAGGGGACGGTGTTCGGAGAAATCCATAACCTCTACTTTGAAGTTGCGGCCCTCCTCATCACGTTCGTGCTGCTGGGCAAATGGCTTGAAGCGCGCGCGAAGGGGAGCACATCCGAAGCGATTCAGAAACTCATGGGATTGCAGGCGAAAACGGCGCGGGTGCTGCGGAATGGAGAAACCATCGATATTCCCGTAGAGGAAGTGCGAGCGGGAGACACGGTGATCGTCCGGC
>CAZWCH010000045.1:0-7838 GCA_964632925.1 uncultured Candidatus Peribacteria bacterium | reverse complement strand
GGATGTCCTGCGGCACCTGCCCCAAGAGCATATCCCGCACACATCCCCCGACCCACCACTTGTCGTATCCGGCATCCGTGAGCTTCTCAACGATGCGATACGCGCACTCCCCCTGCGGCGACGCCAGCGTTCGATCAATGATGTCCCGCGTAAGTGTCATAGCTAGGAAGAATCTTACAAGCATCCATCTCCCCGTAGGAGAGGGCAGGGTGAGGAGGCACAGCAGAATGTCAAGGAAAACTAACAAAAACACATGAGACACCACTACAGTCAAGTGCGCCAGACATTCCTTTTGACCAGCGGAAAAACCCTCCGTAGGGTGCGAAGTTGACTTGACATGTTCAAGTCACGTTCATTCACAGGAACGGCACTGACAAAAGGAGAAACCGTATGAACACGAAATGGAAATGCGCGCTCGTCGCGCTGATGGCGACCATGATCATGGTCGCTTCGACCGCGAAAGCGGTCGCACAAGAAAAGAAGCCGGCTCCTCCCGCCGCATCGGCGGACCTGAAGATCGGCAGCCCCGAAGAGCTGGGCGAACACCTGCAGGCCACATCGGTGACCATCCGAGCGGGATCCGCCGAAGGGTCCAGCACTGTGTGCCGTGTCGTCGACGGCAGGACCTACCTCATCACGACAGGACACGTGGTCGCTGGTCTACGAAGTACCCGCGAAATCATTGATGCCAGGACAGGAACAAAGCGGATGGTCGTCGAATTCGACGACGCTTCCGTCATCCTCCAGTATCGCGATGACGAAGGACGGACCGTCGGCGATGTCCGGTGGTTCGCCCGTATCGTGAAGTACTCGGATGCCGAGAATGGCGAAGACCTCGCCCTGCTCGAACTGCGACGGAAAGGGGCCTTCGACAAGTCGGCCTCCTTCTACCTCGACAAGAAGCTCCCCCCGGTAGGCACGACGCTCTACCACATGGGCAGCCTCCTCGGGCAATTCGGCTCGAACTCCATGACCCGCGGCATCATGTCGCAACACGGACGTCTCCTGCACGGAAAAATCTACGACCAAACGACGGTCGCAGCTTTCCCCGGAAGCTCCGGAGGCGGGGTCTACGACGGCAAAGGTAAATACGTCGGAATGGTCGTCCGCGGAGCGGGCGAAACGTTCAATCTCATCGTTCCGGTGAGGCGACTGAGGGCATGGACGGAACGGAACGGGATCCAATGGGCTCTCGATCATTCGCTCCCAGTACCGAGTGAGGAAGAACTCAAGAAGATTCCTGCCGACGACAGTGGCTATTCGTTCTCTTCGGGAGACCGGGCCAAGGAAAACGGCAAGGATGCAAAGGATTTCCGCTTCCTGATCCGCCCTATCGGAACCAACGGTACGGGCATCGTGGAAGGCTCCCCCGCCCCTCAGGACCCCCTGATCCTCCGAGTGATCAGGGAACTCAAGAAGTAAAGACAGAACTTTCAGTGCCATTCCTGTGAACTCCCCCCACCGACGGTCGGTGGGGGGTTTTGCGCGGAGCCAGACAGCACGCGCTTGCCCGATTGAATCCGAACCGCATCGGTCTGCGCTTGTGCTGTCTGGCGCAGCAGCAGTGCTACACTCCTCCCATGAACCTCGCCATCAACGGTTTCGGCCGCATCGGGAGACAGGCGCTGCGCATCATCCTCACCAAACATCCGGACCTCCGCGTCGTCCTCATCAACGACCTCACGGACGGCGAAACACTCGCGCACCTCTTGGAGTTCGACTCGACGTATGGCCGGTTCGACTGCGGCGGCGCGTGCTACAAAGACGGCATGCTCGCGAGCAAGTATGGAAAAGTACGAACAACGGCCTCCAAAGATCCACAGACTCTCCCCTACAAAGAGTTGAAAGTGGATATCGTCCTCGAATGCACCGGAAAGTTCACGAAACGAGAAGAGGCGGCTCTCCACCTGAAAGCCGGGGCAAAGAAGGTCATCATCTCCGCCCCCTGTAAAGATACGCCCGATGGGACATTCTGCCTCGGCGTGAACGAAGAAACGTACGACCCGAAGACCATGCACGTGATCAGCAACGCCTCCTGCACGACGAACTCCCTCGCCCCCATCGCAAAGGTGCTCGACGATACGTTCGGCATCGTCTCCGGCCTCATGACCACCGTCCACAGCTATACGAATGACCAGCGCATTCTCGATGTTCCCCACAAGGACTGGCGCAGGGCACGGAGCGCAGCGGAAAACATCATTCCGACGACGACGGGAGCGGCGAAAACCGTGGAACTCGTGATCCCGGCACTCAAGGGAAAACTGAACGGCCTCGCAATCCGTGTTCCAACACCAACCGTGAGCATCACCGACTTCGTCTGCATCGTGGAGAAGCCGACGACCGCGGACTCGGTAAATGCCGCCCTCCGGAAAGCGACGGAGGGGCACATGAAAGGTATCCTCGGCGTGGAGGAAAAGCCGCTTGTGAGCAGCGATTATCGCGGCGATCCGCGCTCAAGCATCGTCGACTGCCTCTCCACCATGGTCACTAACGGCCCCCTCGTAAAAGTCCTCGCTTGGTACGACAACGAATGGGGATATGCGAATCGGCTCGTGGAGCTTGCGAAGTATGTAGGGGAACGGTTGTAGGGAACATCATCTCGCTTCGTCGGGCCGCATGAGCGCAGACCGATGCGGTTCGGATTCAATCGGGCCAGCGAATGTGGCCCGACGAAGTCGACATTATTTCTTCTCTTCAACAACCTCTCCTTCCACTACCTTCTCCTTATCCTTAGTGTTTTCTGTACCCTTTGCCCCCTCTTTGTCCTTCTTTGCAGCCTCTTCGTACACCACCTTCCCAATCTCCTGCGCCGAAACCGCCAACTCCTCGGTCGCTTTCTTAATATCTTCCACAGATACCTCCTCTTTCTTTAGAAGGTCCTTCAGATCATTCATCTTGGTGTTCACGGACTTCTTCACACTGTCCGAAATTTTCGCATCGTGCTCCCGCATCTGCTTCTCGAGATTGAAGAGGAGCGCATCCGCCTGATTCCGCGCGTCGATCCGTTCACGCTTCTTCTTATCCTCCTCCGCGTGGAGCTCCGCATCCTTCTTCATCTTTTCCACCTCGTCCTTACTGAGGCCCGTCGACCCCTGGATGGTAATGTGCTGTTCCTTTCCCGTTCCCTTGTCTTTCGCCGTCACGCTGAGAATGCCGTTGCTGTCGATGTCGAACGTCACTTCGATCTGGGGAAGCCCGCGGGGGGCTGGCGCAATGCCGTCGAGAATAAAGCGGCCGAGCGACTTGTTGTCTCCCGCCATCTCGCGTTCCCCCTGCGTCACATGCACCTCCACGGACGGCTGACTGTCCGCCGCCGTCGAGAACACTTGCGTCTTCGCCGTCGGAATTTTCGTGTTGCGCTCGATCATCTTGGTCGCAATGCCGCCGAGCGTCTCGATCCCGAGGCTCAAGGGCGTCACATCAACGAGAACGATATCCTTGTGAATGTCGCCCCCCAGAACGCCGGCCTGGATGGCGGCGCCAACGGCAACCACCTCATCGGGATTCACGCCCTGGTGCGGCTCCTTCCCAAAGAGATCCTTCACCGCCGCAACCACCGCCGGCATGCGGGTCATTCCGCCAACAAGAACAACTTCATCGATATCTCCTTTCTTCAATTTTGCGTCTTTGAGCGCCTTGAGGCACGGCTCCTTGCTACGCTCGACGAGATCGGCAACCAGCGCCTCGAGCTTCGCGCGGGAAAGCTTAAGGAGAAGATGCTTCGGTCCCGACGCGTCGGCAGTGATGAATGGCAGATTGATCTCCGTTTCGGTGGCGGAAGAGAGTTCGATCTTCGCCTTTTCCGCCGCTTCCTTCAGGCGCTGAAGCGCGATGTGATCGCGGCTCAAGTCGACCCCGTGCTCCTTCTTGAACTCCCCGAGAATCCACTCAATGACGCGCTGATCGAAGTCATCGCCGCCGAGATGCGTGTCTCCGTTCGTCGCAATCACCTCAAACACCCCATCGCCGAGTTCGAGCACGGAAACGTCGAACGTGCCTCCGCCAAGGTCGTAGACGACGATCTTCTGTTCCTTTCCCCTTTCCAAACCATACGCAAGAGCGGCGGCGGTCGGCTCATTGATAATGCGAACCACCTCCAGACCCGCAATCTCCCCCGCATTCTTCGTCGCTTGCCGTTGGGAATCATCGAAATACGCGGGGACGGTGATGACGGCTTTTTGCACCGTTGTTCCAAGGTAGGTCTCCGCATCGCGCTTGAGCTTCTGGAGCACCTTTGCGCTCACCTCCTGCGGGAGCATTTCCCTCCCCTGCACCGAAACGACCGCACGGTCTTCCTTTCCCCTCTTCACCTCGAACGGCATGCGCTTCGCTTCATTTTGCACCTCATCAAAACGACGGCCAATGAAGCGTTTCGCGGAGAAGATCGTATGCTTGGAATTCGTCACCGCCTGGCGCTTCGCGCTTACGCCAACAAGAACTTCCGCATCTTTGTACGCGACCACCGACGGCGTCGTCCGATTACCCTCCGCATTGGGGATCACCACGGGTTCTCCACCCTCCATAACCGCCATGCAAGAATTCGTCGTGCCGAGGTCGATACCGATGATCTTGGACATAATAAAGAAAAGGAAAATGAATACTATCACTCTGGAATTTAGAGTGATAAAACAACGTAGTCAACCAGAAAAAGGAAACAACCCTCACACTACCCTCTCCCTTCAAAGGGAGAGGATGTTTTCGAGAGTCCGGGCCGCCCCCTATAACCTATAACCTATAACCTATAACCTAATCATATGTTCCTCGACGAAGTGATCATCACCGCCCAGGGAGGAGACGGCGGAAGCGGGATTGTCTCCTGGCGACGGGAAAAATACGTGCCGAAAGGAGGCCCGGATGGAGGCAATGGGGGAAAGGGAGGGAACGTGCGCCTCATCGCGGATGACAATACCGACACGCTCAGCGCCTTCACATCACGAAAAAACTTCCAGGCAGAAAACGGAAAAATGGGCATGGGGAAAAAATGCCACGGGAGGGACGGAGAAGACCTGATCTTGAAAGTGCCCCCAGGAACCATCGCATTCGACTGTACGCCACCGTCGGTTTCCTCGGTTGCATCGGTTTCCTCGGAATCCTCTGCACCGCTCCTCGCCGATCTCGAAAAGCACGGTGATACCGTCATCATCGCCCGCGGCGGACGCGGCGGCTGCGGCAACGCTCATTTTGTGAATTCCTACAGACAACGTCCGGATTTCGCGGAGCTCGGCGAGCCGGGAGAGGAACGACACTGCAGACTGGAATTGAAACTCATCGCCGACATCGGCATCGTCGGCCTCCCCAACGTCGGAAAATCCACGCTCATCGCCGCCATCAGTTCCGCGCGCCCGCGCGTCGCGGATTATCCATTCACCACCCTCATACCGAACTTGGGAGTGGTGATGGTGGCGGGCACGTCCTATATCGTCTGTGATGTTCCGGGCCTCATCGAAGGAGCGAGCACGGGGAGAGGATTGGGAGACCGCTTTCTCCGCCACATCGAACGCTGCGGCCTCCTCCTCCATCTCCTCGATGTCACGCGCGGCGACGCCATCGCCGAAGACTACCGAACCATCCGCCGGGAACTCGCGGCCTACTCCCCTGTCCTCGCCGCCAAGAAAGAACTCGTCATTCTCAATAAAACCGATCTCCTCCCTGGACAAGAAGAAAGAAAGAAGATGGAAGCCGAACTCCAGAAAAATGGCGTACCCGTTGTCGCCTCCATCTCCGCCAGTACACATGATGGTACCGAGGAACTTAAAAAGATCCTCCTCCCACTCGTCCTCGCAGAACGACAAAAACGAACCCAGTCCCCAGTCCCCAGTCCCCAGTCCCCAGTCCCTCTCCCCGTCATCCGCCCCCACCAGACTTCCCCCCGTGCAAGTGCGTACCAGATTGCACAGAAAGGGGATACTGTCCGTATCTCTGGGAAACGTATCGAGCAGATCGTCGCCATGACCAACATAAAGAATGCCAGCGCGGTCCGACGCTTGCTGCACATCTTCGATCGCATCGGCCTCATTGCGGCCCTCCGTGCACTGAAGCTTTCCCCTGAGCACAGCGTCTACATCGGGAAAACACGTATCGACCACCTCCTCTGATACCATAGTGCCATGCTTCTCTTCTTCATCCTTATCCTCCTTGTCCCCACCGATCTTTTCGCCGAAAACACCGTCACTCCCAATACGATCGTCGTCGAACAGCACAATCAGAATGGAACGACGGGAAAATGGACCCTCATCACGCCGGCGAACGATCACATTACGAGCACGGGCGTGTTCCACACTATGGAAAAACCGCTCCCGGGCAACTACACCATCATGACCGCCTCCCCGGAGGGAGCGAACGCAAAGATATGGCTCTACCGCAACGGAGAAGCCATACACAACGTTGACCGCTCCCAACTGACTTTCACCTTCGCCGAAGGAGACGCCCTCCGCGTGAATATCCACTACATCCTCACGCGCGTCGGAACCGTCGTTGTTCAGAGCAACCCTACAGGCCTCTCCTTCGCTCTCAAAGGACCGAATAGAACCGCCCTCGCCGGAACGACCCCCGCCTCCTTCCCCCTCTCCCCCGAAGGGCAATACAGTGTCAATTTTCACCCTCTCGACGGATGCGTGAATCCGCCGACCAAATCCCTATTCCTCGAAAAAGGAAGTCGCATCACGTTCCGCATTACCCTCGTCTGCGACGAAGCGGAGAAGATGCGACAGGAGCGCCGGGAAGAAGAGGAACGGTTCATCTCCGTCATCACGGACGGCGCCCGCGTGGCGTTCCAGGACATTCCGCAGGATTCCTGGTTCGCCCCCTTCGTCTTCACCGCGGCGAAGTTCGGCATCATGGCCGGCTACAAGGATAGCAGCGGCCAGCCAACAGGCCTGTTCAAACCGGAGCAGCCGGTCACCGTGGCGGAACTGGCGGCAATCACCCATCGCGTGGTCGGCCGCTCGCCGCCTTCCCCCTCCCCGCAACCACGGAATGCCGGCGCGCGCCGCACGTGGTTCGCTCCTTTTTTTGCGTCGGCTGAATTGCAAGGATGGCTTGCCTACGACGATCCGGCTGCAGATCCTCTCCGGCCCGCCACGCGCGGAGAAGTCGTCGTGACCCTCCTCCACGCCCTCGACATTCCGCTCCGCTGGCCGAAGGGGGAACTCTTTTCCGATGTTCCCGTCGGCACATCCTTCGCCGCAGCAATCGAAACAGCGGTGCAGGAACAGATCGTCGGCGGCCATACGGACGCCGAGAATGAACCAACCGGAACCTTCGGTCCGGAAGATCCAGTCAACCGCGCGGAAATGGCAAAAATAATCAGCCGTGTGTTGGACCGGCTGAAAGAGCAGGCTTCGTCATCATCCACCGGGCAAGCTCCGTGATATCCCCTGCCCCCATGCAGAGAAGCATGTCCCCGGGACGGAGGACCGCCTCCTGCAGGAACGTCGCTGTCTCCTGGAGAGTTAACCCTCCAAACACCTGCACCGCGCTCGCGGTCCCGATATCACGGAGAAAGCGCGGAAAATCGACCTCTTGTGCATCGCGCTCCTTCCGCACCGCATACACGTTGGGGACAACGACGACATCTGCCGCACGGAAGGCCCGCGTGAACTCCTCGTACAGCTTCTGGGTACGGTCATGGGTATGGGGCTGAAAGACACACACCAGGCGGCGCCCGGGATACCATTCTTTCATTGCCGCGATCGTTGCAAGAATTTCCCGCGGATGATGCGCATAGTCATCCACTACAAGAACGCCGTCGGGCCGGATGCCTTTCACTTCCATCCGGCGCCATGTCCCCTGGAAACCCGCGAGGGAGGAAAGGGCGGAATCTTGGGAAATACCGAGAA
>CAZWCH010000044.1:0-7986 GCA_964632925.1 uncultured Candidatus Peribacteria bacterium | reverse complement strand
TCGCGCGCTCCGCCTCCCCCTTCGCGCGCTCCGCCTCCCCCTTCGCGCGCTCCGCCTCCCCCTTCGCGCGCTCCGCTCCCTGCCGATCGATGATGGCGAGGATGCGGCCGCGTTCAACGGCGCGGAGGTGCGCCGCGAATGTATCGTTTGGTCGGAGGGCGTGGAGGAATTTTCGGAGCGGCGGATGCTTGTCGAGGAGTGTTTTGTGGTAGAGAATGCCGAGGCCGAAGAAGCCGTCGAGGTACTGGCAGAGATAGGGTTCCTCCGATACACGGAGGAAGTCCTCCACCGCCGTGCGGACCCCGTTGCGCGGTCCTCCTTCCATGTGTGCATTCCAAAAACTTCCGCACATGCCGTCCGATGCGGCGATATCACCGCAATCCGGGTGGATACGGCCGCGCGTCATACGATGGCGTGCATCCTCCGGAATCGTATCCGGAGCGTAATACATGTCCCGCCTCCCGTACGGCCAGGCGGTATCGTGGAGGAGGACAAGAGGGAAGTTCCCGGTCTTCTTCCCACTCCCTTCGATCCGCAAGAGCTCATGGAATACCGTGTGCCAATTATGATCGCCGTCGATGAGCACGGCGTCGGAGCCCGAAATGGTTGGGAGAATGTCGAGGCTCCGCGCACGGTGAAATGTGAAAGTGCCGCGGTATTCTTCTTCCCATGTTGTCACGGGAAAGAGAGGCTCCGGATCGATGGCGTGGAGCGTCCCGCCCCGCGCGCGGCAGAAAGCGATAAGGAGGCGCGTCATTGCTCCGTGTTCGGATCCGATCTCTACGACGTCGCGCGCGTCTGCCGCCGTGAGGAGTGGTTCGATGATGGCATCCCAAAATTGTCGCATGCACCATGTATCGTACACATTTTCCGTCTACCATGAGTTGCATGGAACATGCCTGCGTAGCGTTCTTCTCCCAACCTACGAGCCGCATCAGGACTTCCTGCGCGCAGCGATCGACTCCATCATCGCCCAAACAGAAAAGCGGTGGACACTGCACATCAACGACGACGCATCGGCAACGGATACGCGCGCGATCGTGGAACCCTATCTCAAAGACCCCCGCATCACGTTTTCCAGGAATGCGAAACGCCTCGGCATCGGCGGCAACTGGAATGCTTGTTTACGGCAAATACTGGGACCTGGGACCTGTACCACACCCCAGTCCCCAGTCCCCAGTCCCTACGTACAGTTCCTCTTCCAGGACGACCTCTGGCATCCGCGGTACCTCGAGCGGTCATGTATGGTTTTCCAGAAACATCAGGACATCGGATTTGTCGCCAGCGCGCATGTCTATCATGTTATTGGGCGCATGGAGACAGCGGATGGGTACAGGCTGCTGGTGCGCGAGAAAAGAACATCCCTCGCGCCGGGACGACAGGATGGCCGACGGTTTCTTGCGCAGTGGCTTCAGAGAGGGTTTGAGCAGAATGTCATCGGCGAACCGAGTTTCGTGATGATGCATCGGTCTCTTGTGGAGCGCGTCGGGCCATTTTTTGAGGAGCTCCATCAACTCCTCGATGTCGAGTACTGGGTTCGTTGTCTCCTCCACACCCATTGGTATTACCTTGCCGAAGAACTCGGCGTATTCCGGGTCCATCGGAGAGGTGCCAGTTATAAGCATTTTCGCGATGGGAAACAGCTTGGTGAGCACCTGCGGTTTCTCGAGCACCTGCGTGGCATCCTCTCCGTAGGCACGGTGGAACGAGAGCAATTGGAGCGCGGCCTTGACCGGCGCTTCGCGGAAATCGTCAGCCACGTCGTGAACCGTTGCATGCGTGGACAGAAGATCGGGACGGGAGCGCTGCCGGTGCTGCGACATTTTCGGGACCACCCCGCCGCTGCATGGAGGGGAATACGACTTTATGCGGCGCAGGCATCGCAGCGGTGGTGGCGGAAAGGTAGAACATTAGTGGGACACAGAGGTCGTGGATAGAATCCGAGAGTGGTATTCTGACATCTATGAGTCCGATGATCATCGTCCGCGAAGCGATCAGTCGTGCGCAGCTGAAGGTTCTTGCAGAGGAACACTTTGGTGACATGGTGAAAGCAGTGGTCGACTGCAAGCGGAAAGTCATTGCCATTGGCGGAGAACTTCATGCAGATGCCGAGCAAATGTTGTTGGAAGACGGTTCGGTGCAGCAGGATCTCTGGGGTATCAATCTCTACCCGGAGAAAACCGGCGATGAATGGATAGAGTTTGATTCGATGATCAATATCCGTCCGCAACAGAATAATCGCTCACGCAGGGTGGAGGATCCGAAAATTGCCGCAGAAATTGTGCAGATTATTTCTGTCATCATTCAATGAATCCCATACATCCAGAATTAGCAGGAGGTCGGTGGCAGACATTTTCTCTTGCTATGCAGCTGGCAAATGTTGGGAGTGAAGTCGGACGTGCATGTCATGCTGTGGCAGCAGGCGATAACAAGAGGAAAGAGCGGTGTCTTGACCGTGCATTGGAGCTTCTAGATCTCACGATTGCCGATCCCAAGCATCGCATGCGGCTGCGGGAGCTCTGTCGCCTTCGGGAGGTGATCTGCGATTACTTTTTCGGCGAGAACACTTTTCATTCGACCCCTCCGCTATTCGAGAACTACTTCATATACTTTGCTATAGCGGCACGTCAGACGGAGGTTTCAACATTGCGGCGCAGCCTTTCCCCTCTCCCAATGGGAGAGGGCAGAGCGAGCCGCAGCGAGCGAGGGTGAGGGGCTACCAAAGAACTCCCGACCCATCCGGAGGCTTCCCCGACACTGTCCACTATGCAATATGCCGTAACCGGCAGACAACTTCCTCCTTGGTGAATGTGCCAAGGAACCACCCCACCTGCGGGCCATTGTCGCGACCGAGGAAGGCCTGATACAAGGGCTGGAAGAGTTTTTTCGGTTCGATGTCAATTTCCGCCTTCACCGCGTGGATCGCCTCATGGATGCTCGCTCCGTCCCACGGGCAGTGCTCGAGGACGGCGATGACTTTTGCAATGGCGCTGCGCTGCGCGTCGTCGAGTGCGAGAGCGGGCGGCCGTTCGACGATGCGGAACCGATACGCTTCCGGCGCATGTTCGTTCAGCCACTTCTCGACGTATTGTGCGCGCGCGCGGAGTGAGGTTTTTTCCTCTTCTGTCAGGGCTGAACCCTTGAGTTTTACCGCCTCTTCCTCGACGCGGAGATGCGGCATTTGGAGGACGAATGAGAGGACCGAGAATCGCATCTGCCACAGATCTTCCGGCTTTTTGGGGAAGTCGGGACTGGCGAGGTGAAATGTCCGCGCGTAATCGGGGTCGGGCTTCGGATGCCGTTTGAATTCATGATCAGCTAAACGATCGAATTCATCGAAGAGGAGAGGAATAGTGTCGCCATTCGGATTGAAGTCGATCGGATGATTGGGGAGTTTGCGGATCATGAGGAGCTTGAGGAGCTCCGGCGGGAGCATATCGCCCACTTCTTTCGCCGACGCGCCGACGCCCTTGCTCGCGCTCATCTTTTTGCCGGCAAGATTGAAGAATTCGTAGGGGATATTGAAGGGTTCCGGGTAATGGAAAATCTCCGTGACAATGCGCCGTCCGATATCGCGAGATCCTCCGGCTGCCGAGTGATCCTTACCACACCCCTCGATGTCCACGCCGAACACCTTCCACTTCGCGGGCCATTCCACTTTCCACGGAAGTTTCGCATTGCCGTTGAATGGGCTGATGGTTCCGGAGTGTCCACAGCCCTTCGCCCATTTCACAAGATCGAGCTTGCAGATGTAGGTGACGAGGCCCGTCATGGTTCGGCTCCGCTCACCATGACACACTGCCGTTGGGTCCCAGTGTGTCACCTGCGTCGTCCCGATCTTCCCACACTTCTCACAGATTACCTGGAGCGGGTACCAGTCGTCGGACTTCACGCTCCCGCTCACTTCTTTGTAGATTGCGCGGATATCCGCAGCGTGATCGAGCGCTTCGCGGATGACCTCGTTGAATTTTCCCTGCTCGTAGTGGGGGCGCAGCGGGTACCACTCGATGGGGAGGCGGAGGGGGGCAACAGCTTCCTGGAGCTCCTTTCCCCAGAGCATGGGGTAGTTCCTTTCTTCCCTCTCCCCGCGGGAGAAGGTTAGGGAGAGGGGCTCCGTTCCCTCTCCCCGCGGGAGAGGGCAGGGTGAGGGGCGAGTAATCCGGCACCCTCCACAGTGGCTCCCCCATGTGTGCGAGGTACTTTTCCCGAAGCCCTTTCGGAAGTGATGCCGGCACTTCATCCATCGGGTCGACGTCATTGAGTTCAAAGCGGAAGACGTTCGGGATGCCCGATTCCGCCAGCACCTGTGCCACGAGTCCATGAATCACGATTCCGCGGAGGCTCCCTACGTGCACGCGCCCGGAGAGCGTCTTCTCATCGCGGATCACGAGCGGTTGCCCCTTTGAGATCTTCTCCGCAAAGCGCTCCTTGATCTCACCGACGAGACGATCGACCCAGACCATGGTCGGAGTATAGCGTGACGCCGCCCCGCACCCGCGTCCTGCGCTACCATGCGGCAATGACGCAACCGGCATTCTCGCAGGATTGGTTCACAGGGCATATTCCGAACTGGAAATTGTTGCTGGGAGAATTCGCCGGAAAACCCGGTTTACAGTTCTGCGAGGTGGGATCATTTGAGGGGAGGAGCGCGGTATGGCTGCTGCAGAATATCCTCACCGATCCCACGGCGCGTCTCATGTGCATCGATACGTTCGCATTCCGTGCCGCCGATTATACGGATGATGTTCCCGCCGTCGATATCAGTGCGCGTTTTGACCGGAACATCGCCGCCGTCGGCACCGCGCACAAAGTCCGCAAGCTCGTCGGCCCGTCGCGCGTCGTCTTGCGCACGCTTCCGGTTGGCGTGTTCGATTTCATCTACATCGACGGTTCCCATAGAGCGCCGGATGTCCTGACGGATGCCGTCCTTGCGTGGGATCTCCTGAAGGAGGGCGGCATCCTCCTCTTCGACGATTACGGCTTCCGGGCCTTTCCCGATGTAATAGGAAACCCGCACGTGGCCATTGACGCTTTTCTCCAAATCTACCGCGGGTCCTACGCGATCATGCACAAAGGCTGGCAGCTTGCGCTCCGTCGCAGCGCGCCTGCACACATTCCCGTCGCCGTTCCATGATTGTGTCTATCAGTTGGGTGCGGAATGAGGAGGACATCATCGAATGGTTCGTGCGACAGAACGTCGCGTCCGTTGACCGCATGATCATCGTTGACGGGAGCGACGACCGCACGCCCGCCATTCTCCGCCTGCTCCGGCGCGAGGGGTTCCCCCTCGATATCCGCAGTGACCACACGCCGATCCATCGTCAGGACGCCGCCCTCACGTCACTTCTGTCGGAGTGCGTGGCGACGGGAGCGGATTGGATCCTTCCACTCGACGCGGACGAGTTCCTCTGCGCAGCGCCCGGGCACTGGTGCAGCGACGTCGTCGCAGCGCTTCCACAAGATCGTATCGCTCTCCTCCCGTGGCGGACGTATGTGCCGATGGCGGAGGACGATCCACTGGAACCGAATCCCATCCGCCGCATCCGTTTCCGGCGGGAGCCGGAGCGCCCGCTCTTCCATAAGGTTCTCCTGCCGGCACAGGTTGCCGCATCATCCGGCGCGCGCCTTGGGCTCGGGAGCCACGTCGTTTTTCGGGGAGACGGAACGCCGTTTCCCTCTGCTGCTGCGGACGGAATCTGGCTCGCGCATATTCCCGTGCGCTCCGCGGCGCAGATTCGCCGCAAGATCCTCGGCGGATGGCCGCGCCTCTGCGCCAACCCCGCGCGCAAGCCGGGAGATGCATACCATTGGCGCTCCCTTTACGGAGAGTTCAGTGCCGGGGGGGCATCCGGGCCGATCGACATCACCAGGATTGCCGGTATGTATGCCGCAAAGCCCGGTGATCCGCCGCCCGCGCTCGTGCGCGATCCCATTCCGCACGTCGCGCGGCGGGAGGAGGATCCGCGTCCGTGCTTCCTCGCGGTCTGGCTCGGTCCGTTCCTGCCGATGATGAGCCTCTTCCTCACATCATGTCGGTGGAATCCGGCATTCACGTGGATTCTCATCACCGACCAGCCTGCACCGCCGGACTGTCCGCCGAACGTGCGGTACATGCGGATGACGATGGAGGAGCTTGAGCGTAGATGCGGTGCTGTCGTCGGAGTCCCGGTTTCCTTCTCTCCGGCAAACCGGATAGGCGATCTGCGACCGGCGTTCGGAGAAGTGTTTGCAGAGGAATTGGTGGAGTTCACGCACTGGGGACACTGCGATTGCGACGTGATCTGGGGCGATATCGGCAGGTTCTTCACTGCGGCGCGCCTGCGGGAGTACGACGTGCTCTCCGCCGATGCCGCGTGGATCTGCGGCCCGTGCGCGCTCTATCGCCGAATGCCGCGTCTCACGACACTCTGGCGCTGCATGCCACACTACCAAGCAATGATCACGCGTCCGGGTCCGTTGCGGCGCATGATTGAAGAAGCGGATTTCGCGCGTGTCATCGCGGAGCAGCCGCACCTGCGCATCTTCTCGACGCATGCCCAGTGCAGCTGTCTCGATACGACAGAGACAGTCTGGCGGAGGGGTCGACTTTGGCGAAACGACGGGAGGGAAGCGCTCCTCATGCACCTGTTTCACTGGAAGAACATTCCCGTGGAGTCGCCATATTTCCACCAGTGTCCGGTGTGGCGGATCGGTGCAGACGGCATCAGGGAGGCTTCGCCATGGAGCCGGGCGCCACGGCAGCGGCGCGAGCGGTATGGCGTGCTCACGACGGTGAATCCCACGACGCTTCAGGCACTCTTCCGCCTTGCGGCATCGCTGCGCCGTCATGGGGAACGCCGCATTGCCGCGTTCGACAATAGCCTTTCGCGCACACAAAGGCTGCAGTGCCGGCTGCGCGGCATCCGGCTCCTCCCGATGCCTGTCACGGCATCCCGTCCGGCGCTACTGAGGCAGAGCCCCTTTCCGATGACGCTGTGGCTCGATCCGCGCTGCGTCGTCCTCCGATCGCTCGACGATCTTTGGATCCTTCTTCAAGGCCGCCCGCATGTGACGTTCGAGCGCGTCGTCGCTGAGGACGGATCCTTGCGTGTTCATGCGGAGGACGGGCCGTCACTTTCCGTTATCGGCTGCCTGTACCCGCGCGACCGCGGTGTGCTCGATGCATGGGAGCGTAGGGTCGTGGAGGGAAAAGGGGAACAGGCGGCATTGGTGGATGCCCTCCGCGCGTGCAACCGCGCATGGGTCATTGCGCACAACGGGGAATGGCTGACGCGGTTTCCATCTTGTTGGCGCGCCGACAGCGTAGTTCGCCGCATGTTCCCGGATATTCGCATCGCACTGCTGGAAACGACTTCCGCATCCGAAGTTCCCGGAAAATCCGCCATCGCTCTTCCCAAAATCCCGGTTCTTTGTGCGCAGCGGTGCCAGGCATCGCTGCGGTTGGGCAACTGAGGAACCGTCCGATATTGTGACAACGCGGGCGATGTTCCCCGCAGAAGCTGAGGACGAGGTCATCGGCGACACGCGTGAATCGTGCGAATTCCGCCGGAGTGTGGATGCCGAGGATGGCGATGAGCCGTAAGAACGTGTGGGCATGCGCTGCGGTGAACGCGAAGGCGCGGTTCAGAATGTCGCAATGGCCATCGTACCCTTCGATGTGGTTCCGGAAGACGTGTCCGTTGCAGCATGTATGCCAGTCATTCCGCAGTGTTTGGCAGACTATCCCGTGCGGGACATAGGTGTCGGCGAGGAGACTGAGGAAGAGCGCGCGGATTTGCCGCGGCGTGAGGAGGATATCGTCGTCGATGGAGAGGACGTACGGCATGCCTGCCTGCGCTGCGTACTGGAAGCGCCGTCCCTGCCCGCGGCGCGTCGGTTCCTCCCGGAGGACGATGCGGGGGTCGCGCGGGAGATTGTCGAGGAAGGAACGATCTCCGCCGCCGTCGAGCGACACGATGATTCTGGTCACGAAAGGACAGCGGAGCA
>CAZWCH010000043.1:0-8116 GCA_964632925.1 uncultured Candidatus Peribacteria bacterium | reverse complement strand
CTACCACGATCGGGAATCTCCACGTCATTGGAGTGTCTGCAACGCTCTCCGAGAAGGCGGGCATGACATCATCGAATGCCACACGGAGGCTCGGGGGCTCCTCGGCAAGTACTGCGATCTCTGGAGAAAGTACCGACAGCTTTCAGGTGTCAGCTTCCAGCTTTCAGGTATTCTTGTGACATTTCCGGGGCACATTCTTGTGCCGCTCGCCTGGCTCTTGACAAGATTTCCACGAAGAAAGCTTATCTTCGATGCCTTCCTCTCTCTCTACGACACGAATGTGAGTGACCGAGGACGCGTGTCGCGCTGGCATCCGCGCGCGTGGTTCTGGTACATAGTAGATCTCGTAAGTTGTCACCTCGCTGATGAAGTACTCATCGACACGGAAGCGCACAAAAAATACTTCGCGAAGACGTTTTTCTTAAAACCAGAAAAAGTCCGTGTGATCTATCTCGAAACACGTCCCGACCTCTTCTTCCCAGTTCCCAGTTCCCGGTTCCCAGTTCCCGGTTCCCGCTTCAATGTTCTCTTCTACGGCTCTTACATCCCGCTCCATGGCATCGAACACATCCTCCGCGCCGCTGCCATCCTTCAGGATCGTTTTCCGCATATTCATTTCCGCATCGTTGGTTCCGGACAGGAACATCCAGCCATGCGGACGCTGGCACGAGAACTCCGCCTTCAGAACACCACGTTCCTTCCTTCTGTTCCCCTGAGTGAACTCCCCGGTCTCATCCGCTCGGCCGACCTCTGTCTTGGCATTTTCGGCACGTCGGGCAAGGCGCAACGCGTCATCCCCCATAAAGTGCTCGACGCCGTCGCTTGCGGCATTCCGGTGATCACCGCCGACTCACCCGCGGTGCGGGAACGGTTTGCGGACTGCCCGCATGTTATCCTCTGTGCCGCCGCCGATCCCCGGGGTCTCGCAGAGAAAATAGCGGCGTTGGCCTCCGTCCCTTCTCCTGCCTCCGCACCATGAAACAATCCAGACTCTCCGTCGTCATTCCTTCCTACAACGAGAGTGCAAATATCGCCGAAGCGATCCGCCGCACCGTCACGACCCTCGGCGACGATCTCATGGAAATCATCGTCGTCGACGACGACAGTCCTGATCGGACATGGGAAATCGTCGGATGTCTGCGTGAGCCGCGCTGTCGCGTCATCCGGCGCATAGGCAGGCGCGGGCTCGCGTCTGCTCTCTCCGAAGGAACGCGCGAGGCGCGAGGAGACGTCGTGATATGGCTGGATTGCGATCTCGGCATACCTCCGGAAGATATCCGGAGGCTCGTCGCGCAATTGGACGAGCACGACGTGGCCATCGGCTCACGCTACGTTCCGGGAGGGATGGACACGCGTCCAAGGCTCCGCGCATGGATGAGCTATATGTTCAACATCTACACACGGCTCCTCCTCGGACGTCATTGCTGGGACTGGACATCCGGTTTCGCGGCGGCGCGCCGCGACGTTCTGCTGCAAATTCCGTTGTCCGATCGCGGCCACGGCGAGTATTTCGTCGAATGGGTGCACGCCTGCGCGCAAAAAAAAATAAAAATAACGGAAGTCCCGTACCGGTATGGCGCGCGGAAGGGCGGCACATCGAAAACGGATGGAAGCGTCGGCGTCTTCCTCCGTCTCAGTTGCCGCTATGCGTGGCGGGTGTGCAGCATTAGACTACGGAGCGGTTCTCTGCGCCATGGAATGTAGTTCTCCACTGCCGGCAAAAAAAGCGGCCCCGAAGGCCATCCAGAACTGCCGCGTCTGCGGCTCTGCCGACATCACCCCTCTGTATTCGCTCGGGGACATCTACGTATCGGATTTCGTAGCGAAGACGGACGACGGGTTCAAGGCGCCGCTCGCAATGGTGATATGCCAGCATTGCTCGCTCGTGCAGCTGCGGCATACGGCGCCGCAGGATTTTCTGTACACCCGCTTCTACTGGTACCGCTCCGGCGTGACGGACACGATGCGCGGAGCACTCCGGGACATTACCCGGGATATCGAGGAACGCATCGCGCTGCGGCCGGGAGACGTTGTCCTCGACATCGGTTCCAACGACGGCACGCTCCTGAGGACATACCGGGAACAGCGGCTGGTGAAGGTGGGCGTGGAGCCGGCTTCCAATTTGGCTGAGGAAGGGAAACGGGGGCTCCAGTATTTCATCAATGATTTTTGGACATACGAAAGCTACCGGGACGCCGTGGGGAAAAAAGCGCGGGTCATTACGGCCATCGGCATGTTCTACGACATGGAAGATCCCAACCAGTTCATCCGCGATGCCGCGCGCGCGCTGGCGGACGACGGCATCTTCGTCGCACAACTCATGTGTCTGAAGAATATGATCGATACCAACGACGTCGGAAACATCTGCCACGAGCATCTGGAGTACTACTCGCTCTCCGCCCTCGAATTCTTGCTCGACCGCAACGGACTGCGGCTCATCGACATCGAGCACAATGGCATAAACGGCGGCAGCTACCGCGTCTTCGCAGGCCTCACAGAAGGAAATCCTCCGCAAAAGCGCGGCGCGCAGGGGCGTCTTGAAACATTCCGTAACGCGGAAAACGGTCTGGCTTCGCGGCAAATGCACGAGGAATTCTTCCGGCGCGTGGAGCGCAACAAAACACAGTGCGTGGAGTTCATCCGCACGGAAGTCCGGAAGGGGAAACGCGTGTGGGTCTATGGAGCATCGACCAAGGGCAACACCATCCTGCAATATTACGGACTGGATCATGCGCTGATCGAGGGCGCATCGGAAAGGAGTCCGGAAAAGTGGGGCAAGTACACGGTGGGAACGGCGATTCCGATCGTTTCCGAAGAGGAGGCGCGGAAGGCGAACCCGGACTATTTCCTCGTGCTGCCCTACGCATTCTTTGAAGAATTTTATGCGCGGGAAGCGGAATGGAGGAAAAAAGGCGGCAAGTTCCTCGTGCCGTTCCCAGCCTTCCGCGTCGTCGCATGAAGAAGAAAGCTCTCATCCTCGGAATCACGGGCCAGGACGGCTCGTATCTCGCAGAAATTCTCCTGGAGAAGGGGTATGAGGTGCACGGCCTCATCCGGCGGTCGGCAACCGGCAATACGAAGAACATCGACCACATCCTCGATCGGCTCATCCTGCACCGCGGAGACCTCGCCGATGTTCCGTCGCTGTATCGCATCATCGCCGATGTCCGTCCGCAGGAGATGTACAACGAAGCAGAACACGACCATGCGGGCTGGAGCTACGATCTCGTGGACTACGAATCCCGCATCACGCGCGGGCGCCCGGGCCGCATCCTCGAAATCATCCGACAAATCGATCCGCACATACGATTTTTCCAGCCGCTCACATCAAACATGTTCGGCATCACGGAGAGCAGCACACAGGATGAAGAAACGCCACTCATGCCCCAAAGCCCGTATGCCTGCGCCAAGGCATACGCATGGATGCTCACGAAGTACTACCGACAGGTGCATGGAATTTTCGCTTCCACGGCCATTTTCTTCAACCACGAATCCCCGCGGCGGGCCGCATCGTACGTCACGCGGAAAATCACGAAGGCCGCCGTCCGCATTTCCCTCGGACTTCAGGAGAAACTCTTCTTGGGCGATATGGAGGCAAAATTGGATTTCGGCTACGCCAAAGAATACATGGAAGCGGCATGGAACATTCTGCAATGCGAGCAGGCCGATGATTTCGTCATTGGCACGGGAGAGGCGCATTCCGTCCGTGAATTCGCAGAGGAAGCCTTCAAGGTTGTCGGCCTCAACGCGGCGGAGCACGTGGAAATCGATCCAAAACTCCTGCGGCCGGGGAAAACGAGCACGCTCGTTGCAAATTACTCCAAAGCGAAGAGAGTGTTCGGCTTTACGCCAAAAGTCCGCTACGGGGAACTCATCCGCATCATGGTGGAGCATGACAAGAAAAACCCGTAAGCTCGCCATCATGCCCGTCGCCGCTCCCCACAAAGAAAGCGCCGCATGGATCCGGACGATCGAAGAGGGGAAAGGATATGCCGCCGTTGATGCGTCGCTCTTTCGCAAGCTCCTCGGCCGCATCACGGAATACGCTTTTTTCCGCGCTCTGCGCTGTCACGTCCGGCCCGGGGACACCGTGCTCGAAGTCGGTTGCGGATGGGGCGTATCCAGCTTCGCGCTGGCCGGAGAAGGCGGTGTATCCGTTACGGCGCTGGATATCGCTGAAAAACTCATTGCCGATCTCCGGCGCCTGCAGAAGGAACTCGGCGGCTCCTACGCCACGCAACTGACACTCGTGACAGGAGACGCTTTCCGCCTGCACGAAATGGGGAGAACATTCGACGTCGTCTTCAGTGACGGAACGTACGAACATTTCCTGCGGGACGAGGACCGCCGGAAATTCCTGGAACAGGTGCGCGCCGTTCTGCGCAATGGAGGAATTTTCAGCGTGGCTGTCCCCAATCTGCACAACCCCTTCTTCTGCTCCGTCGTGAATCCCAAAATGCCTGCGATGTACCCTTTCACCCTGCAACTCCTCGCCGCAGAATTGAGCAGCGGGGGGTTCCGGCCGCTGGAAACAGGCTATTCGTTCGTGAACCCCGGTTTCGAGCAATGGGTCCGCTCACGCTGGATGGTTGCGGGCATTCGTGCCGTGAATGCCCTCTTCTGCTATTTGCCGCGGCCGATCAAGGGAATCCTCGCGGCGCATCTGTACTGCGTGGCTCAAAAAACCTGACGCTTACCGAAGGTATACTGTCTCCATGCGTATGCGCATGATGCAGTGGTGGCCGGAGGCCGCCCTCGTTATTGTCGCCTTGTTCTTCGGTCTCCGTGAGCTTGGCACCTTCCCCGCTCCATGGGCAGACGACAGCCTGTTCATGATCGTAGCGCGGGAAATGGCCGCCGGGAGAGGGTACGCCCTCCCCATTCTCGAAAAACACTGGCTCTATCCATACACCCTCGGCGTCGGACCCACCCTCATCCTCCCCGTCGCTTTCGCTGCGCGCCTCCTGGGATTCTCCATTACAGTCGCGCGCCTCCCTATGGCAGGTTTTCTCTTGGGGGTGTTCGTGACGTTCTATTTCTTCACGCTCCGCATGGCCGGGCGCAACATTGCACGATGGGCCGCCGCCCTCCTCATCACCCTCTCCGCATTCGTCAACACCGGGAAGCCTGTCCTCGGAGAAATCCCCGCCATGCTCTTCCTCTTCCTCGGCCTCCTCCTTCTCCAAAAAAAACCCACAACGCCGCGAAGTGTCATGGCAGGATTCTTCCTCGGCCTCGCCGTCCTCGCCAACCTAAGCCTCGGTCCCCTGTATCTCGCCACCGGCATTGCCTGGCTCGCCTTCCTCTTCCGGCGCCAATGGAGAGATCTCCGGCAGCTCACCATGACAGGGGTGGTGGCGGTCGCTACATTTCTGCCGTGGCGGACAGTGGAATTTCTCGTGAGCCCGGGGCTCATCAACGACATCCTCTTCCTCTGGGGAAAGGGGCAGAAAGAGGCCACCGCCCCCTTCTCCGTTCTTCTCGAAAACCCGGCGACGATGCTCCGCGTCCCCTTCCTCGCTTTCGGGATCTTCCTCGCTGCCGGCTCCCTCGGTTTCTGGAAAATCCGCGCCAGCCTCTCTCCTGCACTCCGATTCATCATCCCTCCGTTCGTTCTCCTCATCATCCTCTATTTCGGGAGCAGTTTCCTCTGGTACCGGCATCTCCTCCCCGCCCACATCCTCCTCCTCCCCTTCGTCCCCATCGGCCTGCAGACGATCTTCAAAAAAAGATTCGCGGACGTCGTCCTCGTCGTCCTCGTCGTCCTCCAGGGGATTTGGCAACTCGATCATCGGGGGGCGAGTAAAAGCGCAGAGGAGACGGCTGTTGCGGACGCGATCGTACGGGAATTCTCCGAAAGACCGCTCATCATCCAGCAAGCCGAGATGTTCGTCCGTCTCCCGGAAAATCCACACTGGCTCTTCCTCACCAACCCCCTCCTCACCCGGCGCCTCCCAAACCCCCTCGGTATCCTTTCCGAAACCCACCGCTGCATGCCGCTCCTGCGCAAGCTCGGCGGAGAAGAACTTCAGAAGTTCGGAGGGCGGGCGCAGGGCATCGGGGGACGCTACTTCATCATCGCCCCTCCTCCCTCCTGCTGATGTTGCATCTCATCAAGCCGCATCTCTCGCAAATCGGCCTCTACCTGCTCAGCGGAGGTCTTGCCGCCCTCCTCGACTTCGGCGCGTACTTCGCGCTCCTCCGGATAGGAATATGGTACATCGCTGCCAATGTCGTGAGTAACGCCCTCGGCTTCCTCGGCGCTTTCCTCCTGCACAAGTACGTCGTCTTCCAGAAAAACGGTCTGCTCTTCCGTCATTTCTGCCGCTACTGCGTGCTCAACGGCGTCAACATTGCCGTGCAGTTTCTCTTTCTCGTCCTCCTCGTCGAAAACATGGGCATGGACGAGAGCACGGCGAAATTCGCAAGTTGGATTCTCAGTTCCGTCGGAAACTTCTTCCTCTATAAATTTCTGGTCTATGTCTGAAAAATTGCCCGTCAGCGTGCACATTCTCACCTGGAACTCCGGAAAAACACTCCGTCGCGCCATCGAGAGCGTGCGCACCTGCGCGGAAATCCTCGTCATCGACGGCGGCAGTTCGGACGATACGCTCCGCATCGCGCAAGAATATGGAGCAAAAATCATCCCCCAACGCGACAGGGAACAGGGAACACCGCTGCAAAATTTTGCAGGCGCAAGAAACAGGGGCCTCCAACATGCAACCCAACCATGGATTTTCTCTCTTGATAGCGATGAAATCGTCTCGCAACAGCTCATGGAAAACATCCGGCAAATTCTACGGGAAGGGATTCCGTGCGCCTGCTTCATCCCCCGCCGCTACGTGCTGCCCGATGGGCGGGAAGTCACCCACGCAACGACATACCCAAATGAGCGCATGTATTTCTTCCACAAGGATACCGTCGTAGATTGGGAAAAACGCGTCCACGAACGACCAAAGCTCAAGCCCGGAATTCCCGTAAAACATTTTCAAGGGTGCACGCTTGCACCCCTTGGAACTCCACAAGAATACTGGGAGAAAAACATGCGGTACCTCGCACTGGAAAAACTCAAATCCTCATACAACGGGTGGGGGCATTGGTTTATCCATCGCCTTAGACACACTTGCCGTTCCCGATGTATCGCGGGACTCAAACTCCTCTGGATCTGGTGCCTCCCTCATCGAAACTGCGTACGACTTCCCATGCAACATGAACTCCTCCGCTTTTGGTATGCAGGGAAATTGATCTGGCTCACGTGTCCGCTCTCTCGCTTCCGTCAAAGGGGCACCCCACCAGGACCATGAAACACTTCCTCGATCGCTACTACCGCTACATTCGCCCCTACCGCTTCCTCTACGGTTGGGCGAAGGATCGCGTCACGAAGGCACACTGCAACCGCCGTGCGGAAGAATGGCACGCAAAAGGATTCCGCGGCGCAAAACTGGATATCTGCGGAGGGCGCAATCCGTGGAAACCGGGTGAATTCCTCAATGTTGATATCGCCGACCTCCCCAAGGTCGACCTTGTTTTCGACATCCGTCGGCGATTCCCCATTGCAGATTCGGTCATCGCCGAAATCTTCTCTGCAGCCACCCTCGAGCACTTCCGGGAGAAAGACAACATCCACATCCTTCGCGAATTTTACCGGATCCTCCAGCCGGAAGGTCTCCTCCAGGTCTCCACTCCCGATATTGAGGCTATCGCTCGCGGTCTTCTCGCCGGGGACGATCTCGCGATCATTAATCAGCATCTCTTTGGAAAATTCAAGGGGGACACGACAGAAGACTACGACCTTCATCGTTGGATGTCTCCGGCATCAAACATGATCGCTGTCCTTCAGGATATCGGCTTCATCGATGTCGAACAAATTCCAAACAACACAGGATTGCATGATTCAAAATATAACTATCTCATTCGGGGACGGAAACCTCCTCATCCCTCGCCCTTCGCAAAGGGAGAGGGACAGAGGGAGAGGGTTCCATAGTCCGCCTTCCTCGCCCTATCCCCCAACCCCTCTCCCGCTGCAGCAGGAGAGGGGGAAATTGGAACTATCCCTTAAGTTCCCACACCGCCCATCCTTCCCCCTGACCCAATTTTTCCAGCGGGACGCGCAGCC
>CAZWCH010000042.1:0-8134 GCA_964632925.1 uncultured Candidatus Peribacteria bacterium | reverse complement strand
TCCTCCAGACGGTACAGGCGGCACGTCACTTTTCCCGGCTGCCCCATTGTGAGGCTTATCTGCAGACGCAGAACACGATTCTCCGCCAGAGCGAAGCGGTAGAGCGTCGCTTGCTTTCCGGAAAACACCCCCTCTTCCTTTGGAAGGGGGAGGCGGACGTCCTTCACGAGAGGGCTGCTCGGCGCCACGCTTGAAACGGCTTCTTCCTTTGTTGCGACCGCGGACGACGTTGCCTCCTCCATTTTTTCTTCCGAAGATGCTGCTGACGAGACATTGCTTTCGGAGGACGTTTCTTCCTCTTCGTCTTTCAAATGCAGCGCCTTATGAATGTACGCTGCGGCTTCTCCGCGCCGGAGCGGCCTGTCGGGGAAGAAGCGCGGGCCGTCCTGCCCTTCAATCGGGAGAATTCCCCGCGTGAACGCGAGGTAGAGGTACTTCGTATACCACGCGGAGAAGGAGACGTCGACGAACTTCACCACATCGCGCGCCCTCTGCGAGAGTTCCGGAACGGGAATGCCGAGAACGGTCGTGATCATCTTGAGCGCCTCCACCCGCGTCACCGGCCGATCGGGACGGAACGTTCCGTCACTGTATCCCTCCACATAGTGATTCTTGGCTGCATCGCACACGTATGGTTCGTACCAGCTCCCCGGCTGGACATCCGGAAAGCAGAGCCGCGCCGCCGCATCCGGCGTTTTCCCCGCGACACGGTAGAGCATCTTCAACATTTCCGCGCGGTTGACGTTCCGGAGCGGCGAAAACGTCCCGTCGGGATTGCCGTTGACCACCTGCATGCCGACGAGGAACTCGATCTCCTCCTGATATACATGCCCGTCCGGCACATCGGGAAAGACGGCGGCCACGGCCACGATGTTCATGGACTGCGAAAGGAAGAGTGCCGACATTCCGATGAACCCGATCCGGCGGCGCGTCAAAGAAGGCATGATCGGCGCTCATCGTACGCCTCGCGCTTTTCCTTCACAATAACGCTCCGCAGAGAATCTTCATTATCCGCAAGGGAATTCAGTAGTTAGGTGTTAGCTTTCAGGTGTTAGGTGTTCGGTGTTGGATGTTAGCTTTCAGATGATTAGTGTACGTTGTTCCTGTTCTAACCTGAAAGCTGAAAGCTAGAAGCTGAAAGCGCGGAATAATGGGCTACGGAGCGCCAACGGCCTGCGCCTTCAGCGTCCGCGCGTTATCCGCCATGGTCTTCGCGATCTGCTGCACTTTTCCGGCGACGTTCGCGAGCTGGATATGGAGAGCGCCGCCCCGTTCGGCGAGATGCCACGCTTCGCCGGCAAGCGCGATGGCATCGTCGAATTGCCGGCTGACACCCGCGCGGTACGCGCGGACGATCGTGCGGAAACTCTCCGTGATCTTCAGCGCGGCCTGCACGAGGGAGATGTCCGGCTGGCGCGCGTGCGCGCCGCGCGCCGCGAGAAGCGCGCGGGCGGAGGCAAGCTCGGCGTTCCGGACGTCGTTCTTCCCGATGAAATCGATAATGTTCGCGATTTCTGTTTCCGCCTCCGTGAGGAGCGCCTGCGTGCGCCGCCCCTGCCGGTACATGAGGAAGCGGTGGAGGAGGAGGGCGACGTCCGCGCGGGTGAGTGCGCGGCCGGGGGCGAGATTCCCGTCAAATGACACCATCGTGACGGACGCAGTGAGGGCGTAACGCATGTAGGGGTAGTACCACTCATCGGGGTTCGGCACGTCCAAGGCCAGCGGGAGCCGTATCTCGCCGAACGCTCCGGGATCGATCTTGTGCGCGAGGAAAAGCATCTTGAGGAATTCCGCCTTCGTCACCGGCCGCTCGCCGGCGAAGAGATGCGTTTGCGGAGGGCCGTCGATCATTCCGAGCTTCGTCCGGGCAACCTCGACGTACGGCGCGAACCACGCCACGGGCGGGACGTCGCCATACGCCGCCGACAGGGTCGTCGGGAATTGGTCGGCCGGGACGAGAGGGGCGACGATGACCTTCACCGCTTCCGCCCGGTTTACCGCGTTGCCCGGCCGGAACGTGCCGTCGCCGTATCCCGTAATGATGCCCTGCGCTTTCAGGTACTCCACGGCCTGGAACGCGGGATTATCCGGCGGAACATCGGCAAACGACTGCTGCGGCGCCTGTGCCAGCGCACTGGCCAGGGGAAAAAGGAACGAGGAAACGAGAGAGGCCGCGATGGCGCGATGCGATGCAATCATGCGGCGAACAGGGTATCACGCACACATTATTCCACCAACCCTCACCCTGCCCTCTCCCTTCCAGCCTTCGCCAAGGCTACGGCTGGCAGGCAAAGGGAGGGGGGCAGAAGAAGTCCACAGAGATCTGCATGATCCGCTGGTCCAGATACATCTTGCAAAATACCAAATTTTACAGTAAAATACTACTTAGTGCAGATAATACAACACACTCACACAAAACGTGCAACTCTCCGACTTCCATGACCGGCGGCGGGAGGATATCGAACGCCTCCACCGGAACGCTTCTGCGCTCGCCCTGAGCCGCGCCGCGCGGCAACGCCTGGAATGGTTTCTCTATGCCATCGATCATCAGGGCGACATCGCGGCCGCGAGCGCCGCGTTCGCGATTTCCGCATCCACGTTCCGCCGATGGCTGAAGCGCTTCGATCCGGAACATCCCCAATCCCTTGAGGAAAAATCCCGGCGGCCCCATGCGCTGCGCGAGCCCGATACGCTCCCCGAAATCGTCGCGCTCATCCGCACGTACCGGATGCGCGAGCCGACGATGGGAAAAGAGCGCATCCGGGAGGCGCTCGCACAGGAGCACGGCATCGCGCTCTCCCCGTCAACGATCGGCCGCGTCATCCGGCGCGAACGCTTCTTCTTCGCGAACACCCTCTCACACCTGCATAAACGCGCGTCGGAGACGCCTCCCGAGCATGGAACATCCGCAGGCGGCGGAGGGATCATCGCCGGTCTCCTCCTCGCGGCCGCTTCCTTCGCGACGTTCTTCGCCGGAACGGCCCGAGCGGACGCAGCAACCAGCACATCATTCCAACTGTACGGAACATTCCCGAATGAGGCGACGGAGAGTCCGGCAGACTCTGCGAGTTTCTCGCTCAATGAAGGCGGAACAACGTGGACCGAAAAACCGCTCGTCGGATCCAATTTCCACATCGTCCCTGCGCCGCCGGCGTCCTCGAGCAGCAGCGCCGCGAGCTCTTCCTCGGAAACTCCGCCGCCGGAAAACCGCGGCGGGCGCAGGCTTCCCATTGTTCCACCGCCGCTGCGGAAAGCCGCACCACAGGTTCCCGTCGCAAAACCCGCCGCTCCCGCGGCGCCGGAAGAAGTCACTGCGCCCATCGCTCCGCCGCCGGGCGAAGCCGCGAGCTCCGTTTCGTCCGGAATTCCACAGGCACCAAGCAGATACCGGTCACCGCTCCTTCCCATCGTTCTCCCCCCGCCGCCTCCGCTGCACGAGATAGAGGAAGCACTTCCGAAAATTGGCGCCGCGGAGAGCACCGCATCTGCGCCGATGGAACTGCCGCCACAACGGGAGAAAGAACCTCCTGTTCCTGTGTGTCCGAAGAGAGCGACGTTTTGGTGGGCGCTCGGCCTGTCGCTCTTCTTCCTCGGCGTCATCATCGGCATCGCCGCGCATCACCTGTATCGCGCGGCGCGCAGGAACGGCGCAGCGGCAGGCGGTCGCCGCAAAGGAAAGGAGAACATGCGGCGGCGCGGTTCGCACAGCACCCTGCTCCTCCGCTGCCTGGTGATACTCACAGCGACAGCGGCAACATTCCTTCTCATCGGGCAGGCCATTGCCGCGACGACCGTCCCGAACACCCACGTCTACAACGGCCATCTCCTCACCAGCGGCGGCATTGCGATCACGACGTCGCATGCCATCCGCTTCAGCTACTGGAAGAGCGCCGACCACGTTTCCACCGACACGACGGCCACGGGCGCGATCCATGCGGGCGCAAGCACCTACGCGAGCTGGTACGAGGTGCACACCGTGACGCCCGACAGCAACGGCTACTTCTCCGTGCGGCTCGGGAGCGGCACTGCGCTCCCGAGCCTCGCGAACTACACGGCGGCCGAACTGCAGAGCCTCTACCTGCAGGTGGAAGTGAAGAGCGCGAGCGCGGCCAATACCGCCTACGAGATCCGCGACGTCGACGGCAATGATTCCACCGTGGATCGCAGCCCGGTCCTCTCGGTGCCGTTCGCTCTCAACGCCGACCGCGTCGACCAGCGGGACGTCGGCACGGGGAGCGGCTCCATTCCGTTCCTCCAGACCGGAGGGCTCCTCCCCGTGAGCGTGATCCCCGACGGCACAAACCAGAACACCTTCGTGATCGACAAAGATGCAACATCCTCTGCCGACATCACCCTTACCTTCGGCGGCACGCTCGCGAAGCGGCTCTGGTACGACGCTTTGACCACCCGCTTCACCTTCGATGACGACCTCCACACCACGGGGAACTTCACGGCGTCGGGGACGCTCAAGGTGACGGGCGCCGCGACGTTCGGCTCGACAATCCGCGCCAACAACGTCACGTACACGTTCCCGTACTCCGATGGCGCCGGTTCCGGCAAGGTCCTCAAGACGAGCGGTGCTGGACAACTGTCATGGAGCGACGATACAGCAGTCGGCACCGGCCTCGCCTACGGCGACGCCAAGAGTTACTTCGTCGACGACGGCGGCGACAGCATGACGGGGGCGCTCCTCATCCAGACGAAAACCAACGGTTCAGCCGCCACAGCCGACGCCGGCCTCCAGCTTGAGATCGTCGGCGCCGCATCCGGCGCGCACCTTCACGCGCAGGACCGCCTCTCGTCCTCCGGCACGCTCAAGGTGACAGGCGCCGCTCTGTTCGGCTCGACGCTGAACCTCGGCGGCGTCACCTACACCTTCCCGACCTCGGACGGCGCCGCATCCGGAAAAATCCTGAAGACGAACGGCGCGGGCGGGCTTGTGTGGGGGAATGCCGGGCGGTCGAGCGGCGCGATCATGGGCCTCAGGCCGGCATACCCGAACGTCGCGTACTTCGGGAGCGGCGCCAATGCCGTCGGCACCCTCGCCCTGCGGTACAGCTCCGGCGGCGAGGTGACGAACCACTACCGCTGGCAGACGACGCGGACCAGCAACCAACACCAGTGGATCAGCACGCAAATCCGCCTGCCGGATACCTTCTCGAGCTGGGAAGCGAGCAAACCCTTGGAGCTCCGCTACCGGACGAACTCCGGCTACGTCACCGCGTACATGCTGGACACGAACGACGCCCCCGTGACGCTCTCCGGCAACACGAACCTCCGCAACGCCTCCTGGACGACGGCGACAATCACCGGGCCGAACACGAGCGGCACATGGACCGCCGGAGACACCTTCTCGGTGCTCCTCCGCCTCACGAACTCCGGCGCCACCCTGCCCGACAAGACCTTCACCGACATCGGCGCCCTCACGATCAACATCGAAGAAAGTCTGCCATAGCACAACTATTGTATCGTATGGTCAACTACCGCAGAACATGCGTACATGGTAGAATGCTAGGAAACATTCACATGCAACTCTCTTTCTGTAAAAAGTGGCTGGCGGCGACGCTGTGCGCGTCCCTCTCCTTCGGCCTCCTCGCGGAGACCGCGCACTCCTCGACCTGGAACCCGACCCTCCTCGTCAACACCGAGGCGTTCCAGGTCATCCACGAGGGGGACAGCACCACCGACATCGATCTGCGCTTCGGGGATACCGTCAACGAAAAGCTCTACTGGGACCGGACGAACAGCGAGTTTCGCTTCTCCGATGACATCCGCGTGGACGGGAACATCACCGCGTCGGGGACGCTCACCGTGAGCGGCGACGCAAAGACGAAAGGCAATCTCGGCATCAATAGCGACAACGGCGCCGCAAACGCCGTCCTCACCTTCGGGAACGACGATGCCGCTCAGACGCTCACGTTCATCGACGCCGCGCAGAAATTCAGCTTCTCGAAGGACATGCGCGTCCTCGGCAACCTCTCGGGTTCCACCCTTAACGTCGACGGAGCCGCCGGCATCTACGGCGGCCTCACGGTTTCCGGCGCGACCACCCTCAAGTCGACATTGAAGATCGGCGGCGTCACCTACACGTTCCCGACCGGTGACGGCAGCGCCTCCGGCAAGGTCCTCAAGACGAACAGCGCCGGGCAGCTCTCATGGAGCGCTGACCTCAACACCGGCGGCCTCTCCTACGCCGACGCACAATCCTACTTCGTCGACGACAGCGGGGACACGATGACGGGAGCATTGAAGGTGCGCGCTAACCTCTCCGGCTCAACGCTGAACGTGGACGGAGCCGCCGGAATCTACGGCACCCTCGCAGTCTCCGGCGCCACCACCCTCAAGTCCACTCTCAAAATCAACGGCGTCACCTACACCTTCCCGACCTCGGACGGCTCCTCCTCCGGCCAGGTCCTGAAGACGAATGCGGCGGGAACGCTCAGTTGGGCGAGCATCCGCGGGAGCGGCGGGCTCTCCCTCCACCCGGAGTACCCGAATGTCCTGTACTTCGGGAGCGGATCGAACAACGTCGGCACGCTCGCCCTGCGCGTGAGCTCCGGGAGCGAGATCGGGAACACCTACCGGTGGGCGACGACGCGGACGACGAACCAGAACTACTGGCTCCAGGTGCGCGCACGCCTGCCCGATAACTTCACCGGCTGGGAGGCGACCCCCATCCAGCTGCGGTACCGCACGATGAGCGGCTACATCGCCGGCTACATGCGCGACACCGCCGGAGCGAACGTCGCGCTCACCGGGGTTTCGAACATCCAAAATTCGGCCTGGACGACGGCATCCATCACCGGACCGGAATCCGCCGGCACCTGGACCGGTGGCGGCTACTTCACGATGCTCCTGCGCCTCACGAACTCCGGTGCTATAGCGGGGAAGGAAGGGCGCTCGTTCACGGACATCGGCTTTTTGAACTTCAACATGGACACGAAGCTGCCGTAGGGCGCTTGTCATGGTGAGGCATGTCGCCCTTCGACGGGCTCAGGGTGACAAGCCTTTGTTAGCGGAAATAAGCGTGTCATGGTGAGCCCGTCGAGCCATGGCACGCGTCACACGAATGATGAAAGAATACCTATTTGCAAGGGCCGGTAGTTTTTCGTACTCCTTTTGTATCAACGCCTCCTTTTTCCTTCTGCTCCACCGCTTGATCTTCTTTTCCCAATTAATCGCATCCAGTACATCTTGGAATCGTGCGACATACACACATTCAACTGGCCTCCGCCGGAACGTGTAGCACTTGGGATTTATGCCTTCCTTATGCTGCCCGATACGTAGCTCCACATTGTTCGTGATACCAATGTAGTACGAACGATCAGAGCACTCCAGAATGTAGACGCAGTAATCACCCATAATCCTATTTTACTCATGGAACCGATGAAAAATGCCAATGTGTCATGGTGAGCTCGTCGAACCATCACATTGGCAAACCATTGTGCCGCCCTTCGACGGGCTCAGGGTGACACAATGTCCACCTTTTTCATCGGTTCCTCATGTATCATGGTGAGGCATGTCGCCCTTCGACGAGCTCAGGGTGACAAGCCTTGAGCTCAGGGTGACAAGCCTTTATTAGCGTGTCATGGTGAGCCCGTCGAACCATTTACCTTACAAAACAATCACTGGATTTCTGCAAGGAATGCAGGGAGCGAAGGAGCGATAATTCTGCTATAATCTAAGGAAAATGCCCAAAATATATACCAATACCGCACAGTGCCGGACGCGCTGCCCCGCGCGTGCCGTGGCAGCGCTGGTTATGGGGATGTTCACCCTCTCGCTCCTTGCGCCGACGCCGCTCATCGCAAGTACCTGGAATCCGACCCTCCTCGTGAACACGGAGGCGTTCCAGATCGTCCACGAGGGGGATAGCGCAGCTGGGACGAACGTCGAACTGCGGTTTGGGGATATTCTCAGTGAAAAGATTTACTGGGACCGTGCCAATGCCGAGTTCCGATTCACGGACGACATCCGCGCGGACGGGAACATCACCTCCTCCGGCGGGCTCGTCGTGAACACCGCATCACGGATCAAGGCAAACCTCAACGTGGCCGGCACGATGTCCGGCTACATCCTCTATGCGTCCAGCGGCATCAATTCCTCCGGCGCGGTCATCATCAAAACACCGGTC